>JAFLEG010000265.1 GCA_017302195.1 Verrucomicrobiota bacterium | reverse complement strand
GGGGCTGCCTCCGGCCACCGTGAATGACGCGGTGTCGAGCACCGCCCCGTAGAGGAAGCTGTCGTAGTTGACCGTCTGCTGTGCTCCGGGGGCACTGCCGGAGGGCAGATGGACCGTCACCGTGGCGTTGGGCGGGAGGGGGGACGGCGGGGGTGGCGTGGTGGTGCCAGTGAGCACGATCTGGTAGCCGCCGTTGCCATCACCCTGCACCTCGCCCTCGTACTCGTAGTTGGAGGCGCTGGCATTGCCCGAAAGGGTGAACTCGTAGGCCGGACCCCCCGCATTCTGGAGGCTGGCCAGGTAGGCGCCAAAACTGGGGAACGGCGCCGGGTTGCCGCTGAGCTGGGTGGAGGAAATCTTTCCCGGGCCGAGGATGCGCAGGAAGTTGTCCATGCCATTGGACGGTTTCCACCGGGACGGAGTTCCGGACCCGATCCCGTAGAACGCGGTGGAACATCCCAGCGCGCCAAAGCGGGCGATCAATCCCTCCGTGGAGGTGTAGTAGGTGCGGCGCGCGAGCGGCACCTGGGTCGGGTGGGTGCCATAGACCTCGAGCTGCATCGGGATGGCATAGGCGTCAATGGAGGTGAGGTTCGCCACGCTGGAAATGGTCGGGTCGAAGGTCAGCTCGCACTGGTCGAACCGGAAGTTGCTCGTGATCGGACTGGGATTGGCGTCGGTGTAGCTGATCGGGGTCCGGTAGGACACCATCAGCGCCCCGGAGGCGATGGACGCGATGGAGAACCGGTACACCGGCAGCGTGCGCCCGCTGAACGGGGACTCCACGCTGAAGCCTGCGGACGCCAGGCTGCCGATGGCCTGGGACGCCACCGGCGGGTTGTTGCCGGAGCCGTAGGCCACCGCGATGCCCGAGACGCTGATGCTGCCGCCCGACGTCACCGGCTGCCCCACCAGCAGGGCGTACACCTCGGAGTCGGGCAGTCCGCTGTCGTTGATCACCTCGACGGTCAGGTCGGCCCTCGCCGTGAGGGCCAGCAGCCCGAGCCCGGTCGTCAGAATCAGGCGCCGCAGGCGATGGCCGGAGACCAGGGACGGTGGGAGGAGTGACACTGTGAACTGGAACACGGGCGCAACCGTTGTGGGGCGGGCAGTCCGAGACAAGGTTCTTTCAGAATCCCAGGCGGGTGCGGACGGCACCGTCTTCATCCCTCCGGGGACGGCCTGCCCACTTTCGGGTACTCGGTCAGAAATGATGTGACCGAAACCGATTCCGGCGATCTCATGACGGCGAAGCCTCACATCATCATGCAACGCACTCACCTCATCCTGGGCATTGCCGCACTCTTCGTGGCGGCAATGCCAGCCGGTGCCGCTGACATCACCGTCACCACCGCCAACAACGTCAATCCACCGGGCGGCCAGACCTCGCTGGCCCAGGCGCTGGCCGCCGCACAGGCGGGCGACACGATCAAGTTCAACATCCCCGGGGACGGCCCGCACATCCTCGTCACCCCGATCGGCGGGTATCCGCTGATCACCGTGGACAACCTGACCATTGATGGCTACAGCCAGCCTGGCTCCCGTCCCAACAGCAACGGCATCCTGGGCGGCAACAATGCCAGCCTCCGGATCGTGCTCGATTCCTCAGATCCTTCCGAAGCGGTGAATCCCAACAATCCGGATCTGCCACTGCGCCGGTCCACCCGGCTGCCGTTCTCCGGCTACGGGGATTCCGAGAATGCGATGCTGGGCGTCCTCGGCGCCGATGGCTTCAAGGTTCGGGGCCTGGCGTTCCTCGGACGTCACACCGACGGCAGTGATCCCGATCCCTCGATCTACGCCATTGCCCTGGTGCAGGAGGCCCTGAATGCCAGGGTGCAGGGCTGCTGGTTTGGTCTGACCCCGGGAGAGGAGGCCACCCAGGCCAATCTGAAGCCCATGGGTTCCGCCGTGGCCGCCTTCCGCCATCGCGAGCCGACGGACACCTATTCCGGCGGGCTGGTGGTCGGCACGGACGGCGACGGCTCGGGGGATGTCGGCGAGTTCAATGTCATCCTCGGCTGCCACATTGCCCTGGCCATCGAGGCGCCGGACCTCCGGGTCTCGGGCAACTACGTGAACGTGTTTCCGGACGGCGTGACGTTTGTGGACGTGGACGCGGTGAACCAGTCGCTGCAGGCACTGGGCCGGGCGGGGAACGACGCTTCCGTGGAATTCATGGAGAACGGCCGGACGGCCAACAACACCGTCGTGGGAACCAACGGCGACGGTCGGAGTGATGGCAACGAGCGCAACATCGTGGCCCACACGGCGTACGAGGTGCATGTCGAGTTCTACAGCAGCGCCACCAACACGGTGATCGCGGGCAATTACTTCGGGGTCGGTGTGGACGGCGTCACCGCCGCCCCGGTCCCCACCAGCTTCCTGCCCAATTTCCTGGCGCTTCCCGGGACTGCCGATGTCCGGATCGGCTCCAACGGGGATGGCGTCAGCGACACCATCGAGGGCAACCTCCTGGTGCAGATCCCCGGAGTCCGGCTGTCGGATTCCGGCAACACCGTCCCCCTCACCGTTCGCCGGAACACCTATGTGGGAAATGCCTTTGACGGATTCCCCTTCGCCGACGGCGAGAATGGCACCTACGAGGAGTACTATGCCAACGCCCTCGCCGATTCCACCCAGGGCACGCTGCCGGTCATCGAGAGTGTGGTGGCGGGCATCATGAAGGGCACCCTGCCGGCTCCCAACACGGCCAACTATCCCGGGCATGTGGTGGACGTGTATGTGGTGGATCCCAAGGCGGCGGAGATCGGACTGATCGTCCCGGGCACCTATGCCGGTTCCTTCGTTGAGGGGTCTGCTTCCGACCAGAACGCCGCGGCCAACGCCTTCAGCGTGGACCTCCGGGGAATGTCCATCGCGCCCGGCGCCCAGATCGCGATTGCGGTCACCTACACGGCCGCCGCCAAGGGCACCCCGGGCACCAACTCGATCACCGGGCCGCTCTCCGCGTCCGTGGTGGCCGACATCCCCGTGGTCGAGCCGGGAAGCATTGAGTCGGTCGGGTTGTCCCGCATCACCCCCGACACGCCGCTCCTCGTTCCGGAACTGGACTCCCTCGGGAATTGGGAGCCGTATGCCAGCGTCGTCGGGACCAACCTGTTCCTGATCGAGGGCAACACCTTTGCCGAGGGCGCGGTGGCCCCGCTTCCCGACGGTCGCCAGCGGTACGTGGTGGCCCTTCAGCCCGCTGCGGGCGGTGCCATGAAGCTCGGGGATGGATTCTTCGCGGATGCCGGAACGCCCTTCCGGACCGAGATCAACAAGTCCCGCGAGAATGGAAACCCCGGTCGCGTGGCCGGCGACAAGCGTCCCGGCGCCGCCAATTTCGTGGTCGGCGGTGAAGCCTCCCCGCATGCCTACACGGCCTTCCAGTCCGACAACCGCTGGACCCTCGGGTTCCAGTACTCCGGACTCAATCCCGACGGCAACGGCCCGGACCCGACCGAAGCCCGCTACGGAGCCGTCCAGACCTTCGCCGTGAACACCACCACCCTCGAGCAGTCCGCGCTCTCGAAGGCCTTCGATGCCACCAACGGGCGTCTCACGGAGGGGGCTGCTCCGAGTTCCCAGGTGAGCCGCTTCGGCGGCGATGTCGTCGCCCTCGACAACGGCAACTTCGTGTCGGTGGTTGAGGATCGTTCCCGTGTGCGGAATCCCGACGGCAACTGCGCCACCGCCACGATTTTCGCCCCGGATGGCTCCATCGTCACCGAGAGCTTCCTCGTGGCCAATGGCGACCTCTGGGCCAATGTCGCGGCCTTCCGCGGCGGCTGGGCCGTCCGGGTGGCGGGGGTCTTCTACCTGTTCGACAATGCCGGACAGTCCCTGGGCAGCATTGACCAGAATACCTCGGGGGACTCCTTTGACCGGGGCCGCGGCGATGGCACGCGCGTCGCGGGTCACATCAATTCCCCCTACCTCTACCTCGCCGGAAAGATCACCACGGCCAACATGGTCAAGCTCGCGGCCTGGGATACCCGGGATCGCAGCTTCGTGGCCTCCGCCGAAGTCAGCGAACCGGCCTTCGCCGGCGCGTTTGACCGCGTGAATGTCACGGTGGACGCCCTGAACCGGGCCGTCGTGGGCTGGGTTTCCCAGCCGGAAGGCTACGAGAAGCAGCAGGTGACGGCCCGGGTGCTGGCCCTCGACGAGAACGCCAAGGCCATCGCTCCGCTGACCAGCAGCTTCCTGCCCTTCATCAACGCCGCCCGGTCGGGTGGCATTGGGAGCGTCCAGATGAGCCTGGCCATGACCACCCGTCAGATCTGCGTCGCGGCCAAGGGCGAGATCAACCTGCAGAACCAGCCCGACCAGGGTGCCTATATCAACCCGAACACCGGGGAGCCGCTCCGTGAGATCAACTTCTACACGGTGTTCACCCATCCGAACCCCCAGAATGATCCCACGCCCCCGGTGGGTGGGACGGTGCCGGAATTCACGCGGGTCAGCCTGAATCCAGATGGCAGCCTGACGCTGGAATGGACCGGAGGCGGCACCCTGGAGACCGCCAGCGCCCTCGGCGGCAACTGGCAGGCCATCCCCGACGCCACCAGCCCCAGGACGGTTCCCACGGAGGCTCCGGCCGCCTACTACCGCCTCCGCAACTGAGCGGGGTCGCTCCCGGGCACCAACAGAGTTCCCGCGCAACGGGACCCGGCAGAAGCCGGGTCCCGTTTTTCGTGCGGAGCGGTCCCATCAGGGACAGGACATCGGTCTGCCCTCCGCCCGCGAACATGACCTCCTGAGGGAGTCCGGCCACGACTTCGGTTTCGGACCCCGGAGCGCGAAGGCCTTCGGCGAGTGTGCCTGGGGTGCGTTCGGTGCAGCCGGCACGGGTTCCATTTCGGCCACCGGTGCTCCGGCTTGAGTTCGGCGGTGAATTCGATCTAGGTCGTCCCGGTGAATTCCACGACGAAACGCCGTCCCCTCTGGCCGAGTGAAGTCCATTCCCGTCCTGAGGGCCCGCGGCCTGTCACCGGAGGGGGGTGGCGCCGGTGGATTGCAGCCTGGGCACTCGTCTGCGCTGCGTTCCCGTTGTTGGCCGCCGACCGCCCGACGAAGTTTGCCCTGGGAGATGGCGACACGCTGGTGTTCCTCGGGGACAGTATCACCGCGGCCCGGGGATATACGAAGATCGTCGAGCTCTACACGCTGATGCGGCATCCCGGGGCGCGGGTGAGATTCTGGAATGCCGGTCAGGGCGGCGATACCGCGGCGGGGGCGGTGAGCCGGCTGGAACGCGACGTCTTCGCGCACGGGGCCACGGTGGTGACGGTTGCCTTCGGCGTGAACGACATCGGCTGGGGCACCAAGGCCGACGAGGCGCACAAGCAGCAGTACCTCGAAGGCATCCGCACGATCGTGACCGAGTGCCAGAAGCGGAAGGTGCGGGTGTTCATCTGCTCGCCTGCGATCCTCCACGAGGACCCGGACCGGGGCGAAGCGGGCTACCTGCAGAGCATGGCCGACGAAGGCCTGGCACTGGCGGCGTCGCTGGGAGCGGAAACCGTGGATCTGTCGCGCGGCATGCGGGAAGTGCAGCGCACGGTGCTTGCCGCGAATGCCCGGGAGACCGATCCCAGGAACCGGACCCGCCTGCATGCCGAGGACGGCGTGCATCTCAATGATCTCGGCCAGCTTGCCATGGGCTGGGCCCTGCTGCGGGGCCTCGGCGCCGAGCCGGAGGTCTCTGCAGCGGTGGTGGACGCCGCGGAAGCCCGGGTCGTTTCGACCTCCGGCTGCCGCGTCACCGCCGTCAGTAAATTGGCGGACGGCCTGTCCTTTGTGCGCACCGACGAGGGACTGCCGATGAACCTCGGGATTCTCAGCGCGCTGCAGTACCGCTTTGTCCCCGTGCCGGAGACCCTGAACGGCTACCGGCTCGCGGTGCCGGGGCTGGCTCCCGGCCGGTATGAGATCCGGGCCGAGGGCCGTCTGCTGGGCACGTGGGACGCCGCGCAGCTCGACACCGGCCTGAATCTGTCCTCTGCAACGGCCAACGGCTGGGAACCCGGCGGCCCGTGGGATGCGCAATCCGACGTGGTGAAAGAACTGGTGGATGCCCGCGACAAGCTGTGGATGGGAAATGTCTTCCGGGGGCAGCACAATGCCGGCAACCCCTCGGCCAGGAGCCTGGAACGGGAATTTGCCCGGCTGGACCAGCGGCTGACGGATCTCGCCCGCGCCCAGGCCAGGCCGTACCCGTATCGCTTTGAGGTGCGGCTCGCCCGGTGACCTCATCGGATCCTCGGCTCCGCCGCACGGGCCCGCAGGGGAACGGTGTGCGTGAAGCGGGATCACGGGGAGGCATACAAGGCCTGAAGGCGGGCCACAGCGGCATCTTCCGCGAGACGGTCGCGCAGGGACTGGCGGAGCCAGCGGATGAACTTGACGCAGCACT
>JAFLEG010000264.1 GCA_017302195.1 Verrucomicrobiota bacterium | reverse complement strand
CCTTGCCGTCCATGCGCAGGAAATGCAGACGCCGCGCCACGGAATCCGCCGTCGCGGGGCACGCGCTCCCGCCCGCGGGCAGTTCCAGAAGCGAGGCCTTGGCACCATCGGATCCAAGGCAGGTGGTCAGGATGCCGTGGGCGTTGGGGCGATTCTGCACCACGGCCGCCCCCGCCCCGTCACCAAAGAGCACGCAGGTGTTTCGATCCGTCCAGTCCACCACCGAGGACATTTTCTCGGCACCGATGACCAGCACGGTGTTGTAGGTATGGGACGCGACAAAATGGCTGGCGATGTCGAGGGCATAGACGAAGCCGCTGCAGGCGGCCTCGATGTCGAATGCCGCCGCCCGGCCGGCGCCAAGACGGTGCTGCACCAGACAGGCCGTGCTGGGGAACATGCGGTCGGGCGTGATGGTCGCCACAATGATCAGGTCCACCGCATCCGCCTGAAGCCCCGCGGCCTCGAGCGCCCGCCGGCCGGCCGCCGCCGCCATGTCGGCCGTGGTCTCGTCCGGGGCCGCCAACCGGCGTTCCTTGATGCCGGTGCGGGTGGTGATCCAGTCGTCGGTGGTCTCCACCATGGACTCCAGATCGGCGTTGGTCAGGATCCGGGACGGCACGTAGGACCCCATGCCGGTGATGGAGACCGTCCGCAGGTGGGGACGTCCGGCGCGGGGATTTCGGAAGCTGGCCATGGATCGAATCGCGCGGCTATGCCGTCCCGGCCGCAGTCTCCGCCAGGGCCACCTCGCGGACAATCTCGTCATTGAGCCGCTGGTTGACCGCCCGGGCGCTCTGGAGAATGGCGTACTTCAAGGCCAGCCGCCCGGCGGATCCATGGATCTTCACCACGCTGCCCCGCAACCCCAGCACCGGCGCGCCGCCGTAGGTTTCGGGATTCATCCGCTCCTTGATCCGCCGCAGCCCGCCCGAGGCCAGCAGGGCCCCGACCTTGCGGACCGGATTCGCCGTGAGTTCGGTGCGCAGCAGGTGCCCCACGGTGCGGCCGAGCCCCTCGACCGCCTTGAGGATCAGGTTTCCCACGAAGCCGTCACACACTCCGACCTCCACCGTGCCCTTGAACAGGTCCGAGCCCTCGGAATAACCCACGCAGTTGAGCCGTGTCTTCCGGATCAGGGCCAGGGCGCCGCGGGTGAGGTCGTTTCCCTTGGATTCCTCGGTGCCGTTGCTCAGCACCCCCACCCGCGGATTTTCCACCCCCAGCATGGCCCGAAAGTACACGGACCCCATGACGGCGAACTGGAGAAGAATTTCCGGGGTGCAGTCGGGATTGGCACCGCCGTCGAGCAGGACAAAGGCCCCGGTCCGGGATGGCATGATGCAGGCCAGCGATGGCCGCTGGATGCCTTCCAACCGTCCCACCCGGACGGTGGCGCCGGCAACCAGGGCACCGGTGTTGCCGGAGGAAATGACCGCGTCGGTCCCCTGCTCGCGGAGCAGTTCAAGAGCCCGCATCAGTGACGACCCCTTCTTCCTGCGGACCGCGAGCGCAGGATCATCCTCCATGGTGAGCACCTCGTCCGCGTTCAGGAATGACACCCGGGAATCGGTCAGGCCCGCCTCCCTGGCGAGGGACCGCAGCGTCGCCTCGGGGCCCACGACCTGAAGCTCACGGATGGACTCATCAGCGGCGAGTCCGAGCCGGACGCCATGGAGCAGCTCGGCCGGCCCCTGATCGCCGCCCATGACATCGACGGCCAGACGCATAAAAAGCGCAAGCGCCGGCCCGACCAGTGCGGGACACGGCGCTCCTCGGAAAGTCTCAGGCGGCCGCGGTGACCGTGATGACCTGGCGTCCGTTGTAGTAGCCGCAGGAGGGGCAAACCCGGTGGGAACGGTACGGTGCCGTGCACTGCGGGCAGGAAGCGATCTTCGGCAGCACCATCACCGAGTTGTAGGCTCGGCGCATGCGTTGGCGGCTGCGGGACGGTTTGCGTTTCGGGACGCCCATAAAGGATGGTCAGTTACAATTTGATGTGATCCAGCGCGGCCCACGGGGAGGCTTCATCGGACTGGGCCCCCTCAAGACGCGAATCGCGGGACACCGCCTTTTGCGGCAGCCCGCGACAGTCTGGCCTGCACAACGGATTCGTCGGCAGAGCGAGATAAATGTCCTCCCGCAAGAGAGGCGTCAAGTCTGCAAAATCTCCGTCACGCCCCACCGCCTCCTCACCCTGCAGCGCCACCAGCGCCGTGAGCGCCTCCACCCGTACCGGCAACCGGAAGGGAGTCAGGCATCGGGCGCACTCGCAGGCCAGGGAGGTTTCCAGGGACCCCGTGAGCAGCAGGCTGTCGGGCTGATGCTGCAGATCCAGTGCGTAGTGCAACGGCTGATCGAATCGCATCAGATCGTCGCGGAGATCGGCGCCAAACTCGGCGACCGGCAGCTCGCCTTCCAATGACAGCGTCTCCTCCTTCTCCAGGAGACGCAGGTTGACCGTGACCGGCATGCCTGGACGCTAAGGCGTCCGGCCCCATTTCCCAAGCCGATGTTTCAGGGACTGGCTTTACGGTTGGTCGCCCAGCGGACGCAGCCAGATGTTGCGGAACCGCGTCGGATTGCCGTGATCCTGAAGACTCAGGTTGCCCTTGCCGGAGTAGGCCTTGTACGGGTCGGTGGCCCGGTGATTGGTCGGGCCGTTCAGTTCCTTCCGGTTCTGGACGCAGACGCCGTTCAGAAAGGCGGTGATGAATCCGGGCTTCACCAGCTTCCCGGCCTCGTCAAACCGGGGCGCTTCGAAGACGATGTCGTAGGTATTCCATTCTCCCGGGGGGCGGATGGCGTTGGCCAGCGGTGGCCACTGGCCATACAGGGCTCCCGCCTGGCCGTCCGCATAGGTCTTGTTGTTGTGGCTGTCGAGCACCTGGACCTCGAACTGGCCGTGAAAGAACACCCCGGAGTTGCCGCGTCCCTGGCTTTCCCCCTCGACCTTGGACGGTGTGGCAAATTCCAGATGCACCTGGGCATCGCCAAATTCCTCCTTGGTGGCGATGTCGCCCGACTTGCCCACGACCTCCATGCAGCCATTGGCCAGGGTCCACTTCGGCTCGTGCCCTCCCTGGGTCCAGTGCGAGAAATCCCTGCCATTGAAGAGCCAGATGGCGTCGCTGGGCGGCGGCGCCCCGTTGCTGAAGCTGGCGCCCGGGGTGACGGTGGGCGGGTTGGGGCGGTCCTTGTCGTGCACCTTCCATTGTTGTCCGCGAATCTGCGGGGTATCAGTGTAGCCAACGCCTTGCGCCGTGGCCGTGGCGAGGCCCGCGGCGCCGAGAATGATCAGGAGCAGAGTATTCATGGGTGACCGCCAACCTTCCCCGGTCCCGGACGCCGTTGGCAAGCGGGTGATTCAACGGGTGCGTTGAGCCAGGGTGCCGAGGCACTCAGGATCCTCCACCGTCCGGTGCCCCCGCCCGGACCGTCCACCCCAGGCATTGCCCCCGCGGGGACGGGTGTCCGGGTCCCGGTGGGGAGCACGCACGGAATCGGGTGGATGGGAGGCTTCCGGACACCGCGTCCGCACGATGGCCAAGGCCGCGAGGCAGCCCCTCGGTTTGCTCCGTGCAAACCCACTTAATTCGGCGAGATTCCCCCGGGCCGAAAACTTGACATTGTCTCCCTCGAATGAGACTCCTTCCCCGCGAAATCGCTTCGGCAGCGCGACCCAGAAATGTGGATGATTCCTTCCCTGCACGAGAAGGCAGTCGTTCCGCCTTCGGAGACCCGTTGACCTTCGTGCACTCGCACTATCCTACAACACCTATGAGTATCTCCCAAAATCGTCGGCTGAATCCCGCACGCTGGGTGCTTGCCGCCACCCTGGGCTGTCTTTCGGCGCTGGCCTCCAACTCCACGGAGACGGTCCAGTACGCGCAAGCCAAGCCTCTCGTTGTCATCAGCTCCCAAGGCGGGGGTGCCGCAGCCCCGGCCGTCGCCGCGGGGAGCACGGCCAACTGCTCGTCCGTGAACAGCGGACTGATCCAGGCCAGCAAGGCCATGCCGGCCGAAGTCGCCCTCGGAGACACCTTCACCTACACCATCACCGTCACCCCGGTGGCCTGCGTCGGCAACGTGGTGGTCACCGAGACGGTCCCCGCCGGAGCCTCGTTCGTCAGTGCCGATCCGCAGGGCAATGCGTCCGGCGGCACGGTGACCTGGAATCTGGGCGATCTGGATGCCGGGCAGACCAAGGTGATCAAGGTGACCGCCAAGGCCGACAAGGAAGGCACTCTCGCCTCCTGCGCCACCATCAAGGCCGACCCCCGCGTCTGCGCCAAGACGGTGGTGGGCCGCCCGCAACTTGCCATCGAGAAGTCCGGACCTGCTGAAGCCCAACTGGGTCAGGACATCGCCTACACCATCGTCGTGAAGAACATCGGCACCTCGGTCGCCAAGGGCGTCGTGGTCACCGACAAGGTTCCTGCCGGCCTGGGTGGCGTGCGTGAAGTGCCCTTCACCGTGGGCGACCTCGCCCCGGGCGCCTCCAAGACCATTCCCATCACCCTCAAGGCGGCCGAGCGCGGCAAGTTCTGCAACGTGGCCGTGGCCACCGCGGCCAATGCCCCGAGCGTCCAGGACGATGCCTGCACCGAGATCTTCAAGCACCTGCTGAAGGTGACCAAGGTGGGACCGGCCGAGGAATACATCGGCAAGCAGGCCACCTACACCATCGAGGTTCACAATCAGGGCGATCGCCCGCAGACCCAGGTGGTCGTGACCGATACCGCACCGCCCCAGACCCGCATCGTGAACGCCTCGGGCGCCACGGTGAACGGCAATACCGCGACCTGGACGGTTCCGACGCTGAATGCCGGCGAGAAGAAGCAGTTCTCGGTGGTGCTCACCACCGGCCAGCAGGGCCGTTTCTGCAACACCGTTTCCGCCCGCAGCGGCCAGGGTCTGAGCGATCAGGCCGAGGCCTGCACGCTCTGGAAGGGTGTCCCGGGCATCCTGGTCGAGTATGTGGATGATCCGGATCCGATCCAGGTCGGTGAACAGTCCAACTACACCATCCGCATCACCAACCAGGGCTTTGCGGACCTGACCAATATCTCCTGCGTGGTCGAGTCCGACACCGAGATTGACCCGGTGAGCTCGCCTCGCGGCACCATCGCCGGCAAGAAGGTCACCTACCCCGTGCTGCCGAAGCTGGCCTCGAAGGAGTCCGTCACCTACACCTACGTCGGCAAGGGCGTCGCCGTGGGCCAGGCCTACGACCGCGTGATCGTGAACTGCGATCAGGTGAAGGCCCCGATCGAAGAGGTCGAAGTGACCAACGTCTATTGATTCCTCCCGGCTGACCCTGTCAGCCCGGTTCAAGGCGCCTCCGGATCCCGGAGGCGCCTTTTTTTGTCCGAAACCACCGCACTCCGGAGCGGGACTGGCCGGCGACCGCGGTTTCCTCCAGAATCCGTCGCATGAGGTTCCGCTTCCTTTCACTCCTGCTCCCCATGGCACTGCACTGGACCGACCCGCTGCCCCGCGCAATGGCTGCCGAAACCCGCGGTGAGTTTGACGGGGAAATCCGCCGGTTTGCCGAGTCGGATCACCGTCAACCGCATTCCACCAATGCCGTCGTGTTCGCAGGAAGCTCCAGTTTCCGGCTCTGGACCAACCTGCCCGCAGCCTTTCCCGACCTGACGGTCCTGAACCGCGGGTTCGGAGGCTCGACCATGCGGGACCTCCTGCACCACTTTGATCCGGTCATTGCCGTCCGACGTCCACGGGCGGTCGTGGTGTATGAGGGCGACAACGATCTCGCCAAGGGACGAACACCGGAAGCGATTGCCGGGGACTATGCCGAATTCCTGGATCGGATGCACCGGCAACTGCCGGGCGCGCCGGTGCTGATCCTCGCCGTCAAACCCAGCCCAAGCCGGCGTTCCCTGTTTGATCAGCAGCGTGACCTCAACCAGCGGCTCCGGCAGCTCTGCACTTCGCGCCCCGGGGTCGGCTTCGCCGATACCTTTTCCGCGGTCCTGGACGCCGCTGGTGAGCCGGATCCGGCGCTGTTCGAGTCCGATCGCCTTCACCTGAACCACCGGGGGTATCGCGCCTGGACACCGGTGATCGTCAACGCGCTGAAGCCACTCCTGGAAACCCCGGCCACGCGATGAAGGCCCCGCGCTGGCTCGTCCCCTTCGCCCTGGCGGCGCTGCTTGGCTGGTGGATCAGCCGGCCCACCGGCCCCTCATTTGTCCGGCTGCCCGGGGCCGGACATCCCGCACCGGCTTGGCGCATGACCAATCTGTCCGGGACCGTGATGAGCTCGTCAGACCTGGCGGGCCGCATCGTGGTGCTCAATTTCTGGGCCACCTGGTGTCCTCCGTGCCGCCGGGAACTGCCAGAACTGGAGGCCTTTCATGGCCAACATGGCCACCAGGGCATTGTGGTGGTGGGAGGCGCCACCGATCAGGAGGGTG
>JAFLEG010000263.1 GCA_017302195.1 Verrucomicrobiota bacterium | reverse complement strand
GCCAGCGCCACCTGGCCGATGGAGGACAGCACGATCATGCGGGTGCGATCTGGCGGCGCCAGCCGCTGGAGGGCGTCCGCCGGGCGGCCGGACGCCAGCCGTGCCTCCACCGGGATTCCGATGCCGGCCAGCGCCGAGACCTGCGTCTGAAGCTGTGCCCGCAGGGTGGCCGACGTGGCCGTCCCGGTCTCGGGTCCGAGCCCGTCGTCCGCCGGGGGCACACCGGCATGCACGAGCAGCAGCCGGTCTCCGAACATGCGGGCCAGCGCCGCCGCGGCCGCGGCGGCCTCGGTCGCGTTGGGACTGAAGTCCGTTCCACAGAGAATTTGCATGGGATGCGGTGTTGTCGGTGTTCTCGCACGGCGTGCCGGGAAACTCCAGCAGGCAATGGGCCGCCACCGGACGCCCGGTGCCTCCCGTGGTTGTCGGAGGCATGGGAGGATTCACCTCCGAAGCTGCCTCACACCGAGGACACGAAGGGCACGAAGAAACCCTTTCCCGGGTAGGGCTGTGTTCCACCGCGGCCCCATTTGGATCCGCTGTGCTCCTGGACACCCCACGGGGATCGCGGGGAGCACCGGCACGCAATGCAGCCCCCGCTCCCCGGAGCGACTTCACCGATGCGGCGGCAAAGGATGGGTTCGTGCAGAAGCCCATGGATTGGCAGGCTCCCTCCTTTGTGTCCTTCGTGTGAGCTCGTTCACGTCGGCCCGCTGGAGGCGGGTTCCTTGACGTCCGCTCCGGCTTTCGGAGACTGCCGAGGTGCCGATCTACGAGTTCGCCTGCCCGAAGTGCCGGAGAATCTTCAGCTTTCTGTCCCGGACGATCCGGCCCTCCCGCGACCCGGCCTGTCCGAAGTGCGGGTCCCGCAAGCTGTCCAAGGAGGTCAGCCAATTCGCCATGATCCGCGGGGTTGCGGAACCCCAGGCCCCCTCCGATGCCGGCGAGGGCGGTCCGCCGATGCCCGACCTGGAGGATCCGCGGGTGGCCCGGGCCATGGCGGAGATGGAGCGGGACATGGATCATCTGGATGAAAACAACCCGAAGCACATGGGCCACATGCTTCGGAAGATGAAGGAGGTGATGCCGCCCGGAGTGATGCCCAAGGACTTCGAGACCGCGATCAAACGCCTGGAGGCGGGGGAGGATCCCGAAAAGATCGAGGCCGACATGGGGGATCTGCTTGGGGATTGGATGGGCGGGGGTGATGGGGAGGAAGGCGGCGGCCGATCCGGCGGTGGGGCCTACACCCGGGATCCGGGACTGTACGACTACTGATCACCCGCCAATCACCTGGAAGCCATCGCCAGGGCGGTTGCCGGGCTGGGCTGGGAATGGTGGCGTTCACCGGGACCGTGCGGCCCCCATGCCTGTTTGGTCCAAGACATGCTTTCCTGGTTGACTCACCGCCCATGAAACGCCTCCTGATTCTCCTGATCCTTGCGGGGGTGTTCTGGGGACGCCTGGATGCCGACGGCAAGGTCTTTCCCCCAGCGGCAATTCCGACCGAGGTGCGCATTCCCGACCAGCGGGCATTGCTGTCGTGGTCCAACGGGGTGGAGCGGTTGATCATCGAGACGCGCTTCACGGGGGCGGGGAACCAGTTTGCCTGGGTGGTTCCCCTGCCCGCGCCGCCGGTGGTGGAACCGGCCAGCCGGGGATTGTTTCCGACCCTGCTGCATCTCACCGCGCCGGAGGTGGTCCACGCGCCGCCACGAGTCTGGCTTTGGGCGTTGTTGATCGGACTATGCCTGATCCTGGCAATTCGCATGCGCTCGATCGTGGAAGCGCTGTGTACCTTCGCGATTCTGACGATTGTTGCCGGCATGCTTTTGCCTGCCGCATCCATGACGAAGGCGGGGGGAACATCTGGTGCTGAAGTGGAAATCCTCGACCGGCAACTCGCGGGCGTCTTCGAGTCCACAACCATTTCCGGCAAGGATCCGTCGGCACTCCGCGAGTGGCTGGTCCGCGAGGGATACCGCGTGCCCCCGGACATCGAGCCGGTGATTGCAGACTATGTGCAAGAGGGCTGGGTCTTCGTGGCCAGCAAGGTACGGCGCGACACGTCCGAGGCGGTCGCGGCGGCGATGCATCCGCTGAGCTTCACCTTTCCCTCGCCGGAGCCGGTGTATCCGTTGCGGCTGACCGGGGTGGGCAACGGGAATCTGGAGGTGGAGCTGTTTGTCTTTGGACCGGGGACGGCCATCTGTCCCGGGTTTCGCGTCGAGGACAGCCGTCCCACCGGCGATGAGCCGAAGTCCCCATCCCGCGACTATTTCGTGCCGATCGGGCACCTGAGCTTGCGCCATGAGGCGTTGTTCGCCGCCGCGGCGGGAGCGCCGTGGGCGACCCGGTTGCGGGGGGTGCTGTCGCCGGCCCGCATGACCGCGGACGCCGTGATCCGGTGGGCACCGGCGCGGCAGCGGCGCGCGGTGCTCTATAGTCACGAAGGCGCGTGGCGATTCATGGCAAACATCACGGTTCCAGCACTTGCCCTGGTGGTGATCGTGCAGGTGTGGGGTGTCCGCTGGCGGGGTTGGAAACCGCGGATGGCCTGGCGCCGAGGGGTGATGGCGGGGATTGCCGCAGCCGCAGTCACCGCGCTCGGGGTGGCCGCGCTCCCGAAGGTGCCGGTGCGCGTTGAGACGCGTTACCGCCCTTGGATTGATGCACTATCGCTCCAGTATGCGGTCCGTTGGGCGCTGCGGGCGGGTTTGGACACCCACGCACCGGTCACCGTGGACGCGGTGCGGGATTTCATCCGGCGGGAACTGCCCGCGATGTTGCCCCGTGTCAGCAGTCGTCCGCTTTCCCTGCGCATCCGGGAGGAGGACGCCCCCTACATGTACTCCCTGCGACCACGCACCAACGGCGTGGACCTCATCTTTCACGATGCTACTGGCGGGGAGCGCGAACGCATTGCCCTTCCCGAAGCGCCGTAGCCTGCACGGGTCGCAGCCGGGGAGTTGGCGAGGTCGGCACCCAACTCAGCCCGCTGCAGGTTGTAACGGGTTCAGGCCAGAGGATGTCCCAATGGAAGGCGGGCAAGGCGGACGACGATGGGTGTTCGCGATGCGCCTCCTGGACGCGTTGAAACAGACTCGACGGCGGACCGGGGATGCCGATGGTTCCCGGAACATGATTCTCCGAGCACTTTCCGCTTCGTTCGCGGCTGCCGTGGCTGCCGGTCTTCTCGTCCCGATGGCATCCCTGACCGCCGCCGACTGGCTCCAGTGGCGCGGTCCAGGACGCGAGGACCATTCGCCGGACACCGGACTGCTGAAGCAGTGGCCGGCCGGCGGACCCAAGCGGGTGTGGCTCTTCGAGAATGCCGGCCTGGGTTATGGCGGCTATTCCGTTGCCGGCGATCGTCTCTTTACCGTGGGCCTGCGCGGCGAGGAGGAGTTCCTGATTGCGGTGGATGCCAAGGCGGGCACGGAAGTCTGGTCGGCGAAGGTCGGGCCGAAGTTCTCCAATGGATGGGGCGACGGTCCGCGCATGACACCGACGGTGGATGGAGACCGGGTATATGCCCTGGGGGGTGCCGGCATGCTGGTGTGCGCCAATGCCTCCGATGGCAAGGTCCGCTGGCAGAAATCCCTGGTGGCGGATCTCGGGGGCAAGCTGGAGTCCTGGGGCTTCACAGAGTCCCCCCTGATTGTCGGGGATCGCATCCTGTGCACCCCGGGAGGTCCCCAGGGGACCATGGCCGGCTTGAACAAGATGACCGGCGAGGTGTTGTGGCGGACCCAGGATCTGACGGACACCGCGCAATACGCCTCGCCCATCCTGATGGATCTCGGCGGACGCACCCTCGCGGTGCAGCTCGTGATGAAGAAGTTCTTCGGCGTCGAGCCCGAGACCGGGAAGGTGGTCTGGAGTGCGGACTTCCCCGGAAAGGTCGCGGTGATTCCCACGCCCATCCAGCACGACGGCATCGTGTATGTGTCGGCGGGTTACGGGGTGGGCTGCAAGGCGGTCCGGCCGGCGGCCTCCGGCTCGGCGGAGACGCTCTACGAGAACAAGGTGATGAAGAACCATCACGGCGGGGTGATCCGTGTCGGGGAGCACCTCTTCGGGTACAACGACGGCGGCGGCTGGACCTGTCAGGACTTCCGGTCCGGCAAGGAGGTCTGGGCCAGCAAGAATTTCGGCAAGGGGGCGGTCCACTTCGCCGACGGCATGCTGTACCTGCTGGACGAAAAGAGCGGTGATGTCGCGCTCGTCGAAGCGAGTCCGGCCGCCTGGAACGAGAAGAGCCGCTTCAAGCTCGAGCCCCAGAGCGAGCAACGAAACCCGCAGGGTGGCATCTGGCCGCATCCGGTGGTGGTCAACGGACGCCTCTACCTGCGGGACCAGCAGTATCTGTTCTGCTTCGACGTGCGGGGGCGGTGAGCCGGAAGTGGGAACGATGACGGATGCGTGATGAAGTGGGGGCTGCCACTCCGGGGCATCGTCGGATTGCCAGCCGGCGCGTTCCGCATAGTTTCGGCCCGTGGTGCATGAGGCTTCCATGGATGCCCTGATCCAGCGGGTCTGGGCGGGGGAACGCATTTCCGCCGGGGATGCGGAGCAGTTGTATCGGCTGCCGCTGGAGCATCTCGGGGCGCTGGCGGACCGGCGCCGGGATCTGATGCGGGGCGCCGCGCATGGCGGCCGCGGCAACGAGATCGTCACGTACCTCGTGGACCGCAACGTCAACTACACCAACGTCTGCAACGTGTACTGCAAGTTCTGCGCGTTCTGGCGTTCGGAAAAGGATGCCGATGCCTATGTGATCACCCACGATGAGATGGACCGGAAGATCGAGGAGACCCTCGCCCTGGGCGGCACGCAGATCCTGATGCAGGGCGGGCATCATCCCAAGCTCAGCAAGCAGTGGTACCTCGACCTGCTGCATCACATCCGCTCGAAGTACCCCTCGATCAACGTGCATGGGTTCAGCCCGAGCGAGTTCATCCACTTTCAGGAGGTCTTTCAGGAACCGGTGGAGTCGCTGCTCCGGCAGTTTGTGGCCGCGGGACTGGGCTCGGTGCCCGGCGGCGGGGGCGAGATCCTGGTGGACCGTGTCCGCAACCGCATCGCACCGCTCAAGGCAACCACCGCCGAGTGGATGGGGGTGATGGACACCGCGCACGCGCTGGGACTGCCCAGTTCCATCACCATGATGTTCGGCCACGTGGAGACCCTTGCCGACCGCATCGAGCATCTGGAGGTGGTGCGTGCCCAGCAGGACCGGTCGCTGGCGCGGCTTCCGGCGCCGGGACGCGAGGCCCCCGAGGGGGCGTTGCCCCTGCCGGAACCGATGCGACAGGCCGCCGCCTACTCCCGGGCCCTGGAGTCGGGGACGCTGGCGGGCGGCGCCTTCACGGCGTTCATCTGCTGGACCTTTCAGCCGGAGAACACGGTGCTCAAGGCGGAACCGGTCGGCGCGCACGAGTACCTCAAGACCCAGGCCCTGGGCCGCATCTACCTCGACAACATTCCCAGCGTGCAGAGTTCGTGGGTGACGCAGGGACCGGAGGTCGGGCAGGTGGCGCTGCGGCATGGCGCGAATGATCTCGGCAGCATCATGATCGAGGAGAATGTGGTCAGCGCGGCGGGCACGACGTTCCGCATGGGCGTGGACGACATGCAGCGCCTCATTCGTGAACTCGGCTACGAACCCCGGCAGCGGAACAACGCCTACCAGTTGGTGGGCGGCGCGGCGGCCTGATCGCGCCCCGGGAGCGCAGGATTCTGGTTATGGCGGGGTTTCTGACCCGCCATCCCCGAGCAGAATCGGATGGCCGGCGGGGCTCATGTCGAAGCGAACATGGGCGTGATGTCGTCCGTCTTCATTGACCAAGACCTCGGCAAACCAGGAGAGCCGGGAAAGCAGGCCGCTGTAGCTCCAGGGAGCCGAAGGCAACCGGACTTCAAACCGTGTGGCGCTTCCCGCCGTGCCGGGGATCAGCCGATGGATCTGCGCGATGCCAACTTCTCTGGGTCCTTTGAACTCCAGCACCCAGCCGATCCGCAGCTCCCCGGATGCCCGAGGCGGCAGATCGGGCCAGACGATGGTTCCCCGGAGCCATGTCCCGGAAGGAACGGGGTTCGGACAGTGGTCGAGCCGGATTTCGAGGTCGTTCATGGCGGCGGGAGGATCGGGATGGGGAACGATTCCGTGAGGGACCTGCCTGAGGTCTGGGTCACCGTAAAGACGACCTCCCAGGTGATGTCGGCTTTCAGGCCGCGAAACGAATGCATGGTCCCGCAGGGCAGCTCGACCTCGAACCATCCGGAACGAGCGGCATCTCCCTGGACTTCACCCATCGGGATCACTTGAAAAATCAGGGACACGCTCTGCTCTTCCGAAATCACGCCATGAATCCCGGTCTGGAACCTCCGCATCTTCACCGTCTCCCGCCCCTGAAGGTAGCATCGCCACACCGAGACGC
>JAFLEG010000262.1 GCA_017302195.1 Verrucomicrobiota bacterium | reverse complement strand
GCCCCCCTGCCTCCCGATTCCCGCCGCCGCTTCCTCCGCCACGCCGCGTTCGGCGCCGCCGCCCTCTGGACTGTTCCCGGCCTGTACGCGGAGCAGTTGCTGCGCACCCCGGCCCAGACCGAAGGGCCGTTTTATCCCAAGCCGCTGCCGCTCGATACGGACAACGACCTGCTGGTGGTGAACGATGCACTCACCCCGGCGGCGGGGGCGGTGACCTACTTGAGCGGACGCATCCTGGACTCGCGCGGGGATCCGGTGCGCAACGCCCTGGTGGAGATCTGGCAGTGCGACGACCACGGTGTGTACCTGCATCCGGGATCGGACAACGGCGCCAACCGGGACAAGGGCTTTCAGGGTTTCGGGCGGTTTCTGACCGGTTCCTCGGGCGAGTATCTGTTTCGGACCATCCGTCCGGTGCCATATCCCGGACGCACGCCGCACATCCACTACAAGGTGAAGCGCGGGGGACGCGATCTGCTGACCACCCAGTGCTACATCCGGGGGCATCCGGGCAATGACAAGGATGGCGTGTACCAGGGCATCCAGGATCCGAAGCTGCGGGACCTGGTCACCGTGGACTTTGCCCCCATGCCCGGCGCCGCCGCCGGCGAACTCGCGGCGCGCTTCGACATCGTGCTCGGCCTCACCCCCGAGGCTTGAACTTCCTTCCAGACCGGACATTCCTGCCATGATTGCGACAATGAACATCACGCTCCCACGCTGTCTGGCCGCCACCCTCTGGGTGCTGGCGCTGCTGCCTGCGCTGAATGCCCAGGACTGGGCCAAGGCCCGGCTGGAGAAATCCCCGCGGCATCTGGAATGGGTGAAGGTCCGCCAGGGGGACCGCACGGTGAACAGCTTCATCGCCTTTCCCGAGGTGAAGGAAAAGGCGCCGGCGGTGGTGGTGATCCATGAGATTTTCGGGCTCACGGACTGGGTGCGGGGCGTGGCGGACCAGTTGGCGGAGGCGGGCTTCATCGCCATAGCACCCGACCTGCTTTCCGGCATGGCGCCCGGGGGCGGCGGCACGCCGGAGCTCGGCGCCGGCGATGCGGTGCGCAAGGTGATCTCGACGCTGCCGCCGGACCAGATCACCGCGGACCTCAAGGCCGTGGCGGCCCATGTCGCCGGGCTGCCCGCCTGCAGCGGCGTGGTGACGGTCGGCGGGTTCTGCTGGGGCGGCGCGCAGACGTTCCGCTTCGCCACCAACGACCGGCAGATCAAGGCCGCCTTCGTCTTTTACGGCACCGGTCCCGAGATGCCCGCGGACCTCGCCCGCATTGAGTGTCCGGTGTACGGCTTCTACGGCAGCAATGACGCCCGGGTGAACGCCACCATTCCGGTGAGCACCGATCTGATGAAGCGTGCCGGCAAGACCTACCTGCCGGTCACGTATGAAGGCGCGGGACACGGATTCATGCGGTCCAGCGAGGCGCCCGATGCCAGCGAACCCAACCGCAAGGCCCGTGAAGAGGCCTGGCAGCGGTGGCGGGAGATCCTGAAAAAACTCTGAGAGCGAAGCGCTACGGGGTGATCTGCACGTCGAGCAGGTACGCCGAAGCCGGACCTCCGGGCGGACCGCCTTCCTGCCGTCGTACGACCAGCAGCACCGGGCCATCCCCTGGCGACTGGAACTCCAGCACCGGATCCGCCCCGGTGCCGTCGCCATCCTCGATCACCATCAGCGCCATGCCCCGGCGGTCATGGAGACCCAGCGCAGCATCCAGCGGGAGCCCAAGCCGTGCCGACCACACCTCGGCCCGGAGCGTCTGACCCGACTTCAGGTTGACCCGATAGACATCTTCATCCCCGGCAAGACTCAGGGTGCCGCGGACCAGTTGACCCTCGGGATAGTTCGGCGCGGATTCGAAGGGGTCATTGGGCTCGGTCTCCGGGACCACCCGGCCGGCGGGGGCAACGAACAGCGGATACGGACTGGAGTCCCCTCGCGAGGTCGCGACCACCAGCGCGACATTGGTGCCGGAGGGCGCCTCCGCGGGGAGCGTCACCTCCACATCCAGTTCACCGGATGCCGTGCCCTCCGCCTGTTGATCGCTGCTTCCGGTGGGTCGGATGATCTCCACGACGCGGACGGGCGCCGGGGCCTCGAGTCCGGTCAGGCGCACGAACAGTTCTCCTTCTGGGAATTGCCCGCGCACCCGCAGTCGTTGCGACGCCCCGGGAGCCACATCCGGAGGCAGCACGGAAGCCACCACCGGACTCCCGATTGCCGCGTGCGCGTCTCGACACGGACTTTCCCCGCTGAGTTGCGACAGGGGCGCCAGCAACAGCAGAAGGAAGGCAAGGGATCGAGTCATTCAGTGGCGGGAAAGTCGGGTAAAGTGGTTGTACTGAATCAGGTCCGGATTGCCGGACCGCCTTACCAAGAAATGCAGCAGGAACCGTTCCGGCGGTGATGCCCGGTCAGGCGGAGCGGATTTTGGGCCGTCCCTTGGGGTCTCATGACTGCGGCCCGGAGTCATTGCGCGGCTTCCACCGGAAGCCGGATTCCGGTTTGGGACACTACCCCCAGGCATCCCGGGAGAGGGATCGTCGTCCCGGCCGTTGCCGATCATGCGGGAGCACCCTCCTGGGTTTCAGTCCTGGCCAACTCCGACGCGGGTTCTGCTGCGCTCTGCCACCCCCGCCGCCACGTCAACGCCGATACAGCCGCAATGCGTTGCCGATCACGATAACGTCACTGAATCCCATGGCCACGGCGCAAACCACGGGGCTGAGCAGTCCGGTGGCCGCCAGCGGGATGGCCGCCGCGTTGTAGAAAAAGGCCCAGAAGAGATTTTGCCGGATGACCCGCAGCGTGGTCTGCGCCAGATCCAGCGCTTGCGGGATGGCGGACAGGTCAGATTTCAGCAGCAGGATATCCGCGGCTTCCCGGGCGACATCGGTGGCCTGGGTGACGGCGATGCCCAGGTCGGCCTGGGCGAGTGCCGGACCGTCGTTGAGCCCATCCCCGACAAAGGCCACCCGGACGCCCGAGCTCTGGAGTTCGCTGATCACCGAGGCCTTGCCCTCGGGACGCACCCCGGCGGTGACGGCGTCCGCAGGCAGGCCGAGTTCCTGTGCCACCGCCACGGCCGTGTCCTGGCGGTCGCCGGTGAGCAGGCGGACTTCCTGCCCGGCGCGGCGCAGCGACTCCAGCACCTGCCGGGCCTCCGGCTTCAGGGCATCGCGAAGGCTCATCGCGCCGACCAGTGTCTGGTTCCGGGCCACGAAGACCACCGTGGCGCCGGCGGCGGCATGTTCCTTGAGAAACGTCCCAGCCTCCTGCCATCGAATGCCGCTCTCCTCCATCCACGCGGCGGAGCCGAGTCGCCAGACCACCGGGCCCGCCGGTGTGTTCTCCGTGCCTTCCACGCCCGATCCCCGGCGTTCCTGCCAGGAGGCCAGCGTGGGAGCGGCAGTCGCCGGTTCTCCAGCAGGATTCCAGCGCGCCACGGCCTGGGAGAGCGGGTGCTGCGAGGGGCGGGTGAGCGCCGCGGCAATGGCGGGCAGGGACGGTGTCCGTTCCGCTTCGTCACGCCGATCTTCCGAGGCAACCACCACCGGCTTCCCCTGGGTCAGCGTGCCGGTCTTGTCGAAGACCAGCATCCGGATGTGTCCCGACTTCTCCAGGGCCAGCGCGTCGCGGATGAGGATGCCGCGTCGCGCCGCGGCGTTCACGCCGGCCATCAGCGCGGTCGGCGTGGCCAGTCCCATGGCGCAGGGACACGCCACGATCAGCACGGCCGCCGCCATGGCAAATGCGGCTGCCACCGGACTGGCGGGCATGTGGGTCATCCACAGCCATCCGGAAAGGGAGCGATGCACCGCCGCCGCGGATTCATACTGGAGGCCCCACCACAGCGCGGTGAGCAGCGCGATGCCGATGACGATGGGGACGAAGACGGCGCTGATGCGGTCCGCGAGGCGCTGCACCCCTGCCCGGCTCGACTGCGCGCGCTGCACCGCCGCGATGATGCGGGCCAGGGCGGTGTCCTCGCCGGTGGCCAGCACCCGGGCCACCAGGCGCCCGGTCTGGTTCTCCGTGCCGGCATAGAGGCGTCCGCCCGATGCTTTGTCCACCGGCAGGGACTCCCCGGTCAGCATGGATTCGTTCACCGCGGATTCCCCGGCAATCACCTCCGCATCCACCGGCACGCGGTCCCCCGGCCGGATGGCAATGCGGTCCCCGGACCGGAGGGAGGCGACGGGCACGGCGGTCTCCCGGTCGGGATCGGACTCCGTCTCCAGCCGGCGCGCCGTGGCCGGCGCCAGTTGCAGCAGGGATTTCAGCGCCGCCCCCGCCTGGGAACTCATGCGTGCCTCCAGCCAGTGGCCCACGCTGATCAGGGTCAGGATCGCGGCCGCTTCCATGAAGTAGAGATGCCCGTGATAGCCGGTCCACAGACCCCAGACGCTGAACCCGAAGGCGGCCGTGGAACCGAGCGCGACCAGGGTGTCCATGTTGGACTGCCCCACGCGCGCCTGACGCCAGGCGCCCCGGTAGAAGCGTCCGCCCAGCCAGACCTGCACCGGCAGGGCGAGGACAAAGGCGGTCCACTGGAACCACCGCTCCATGCCGAGTCCGAACACCCACTCGCCGACCAGCAGGATCAGGGTGACCGGTCCCCCGAGTCGCATCGCCAGTTGCCAGCCGTGCTCGGGCGTATGACCGGTGCCTTCGCCGGCGCCGGATGACACGGTTCCCGACGTCGCGGCTGCGGAGGCCCGGTAGCCGGTGGCCGCCACGGCGGCGATCAGCGGTTCGACACTGCCGGAGGCTTCCGGATGC
Source organism: Verrucomicrobiota bacterium (assembly GCA_017302195.1). Taxonomy (GTDB): domain Bacteria; phylum Verrucomicrobiota; class Verrucomicrobiia; order Limisphaerales; family UBA9464; genus UBA9464. Next base: position 1,678 of record JAFLEG010000262.1, on the reverse strand, counting down.
CACCGCACATCGGCCGTTCCGGCGGCCAGGTTCACGGACACACGGTCCACGCCAGGCACCTGCCGCAGCGCCTCCGTCACCTTGCGTTCGCAGCTCGTGCAATCCATGCCCTCGATCCGCAGGGGGGTGGATGCCGCGCCGTGGGTCGGGCGTTCCACGGGGCGAGCGGGATAGCCGCCCGCCTGAAGTGCGGCCACCAGGGACGAGGAGTCGGGCGAGGTGGCGCCGTCCTGGGCATCCTTCCACCGCACTGTGGCGCGCCCGGCGGCAAGATCCACGTGGGCCGAGGACACTCCAGGGACTGCCGTCAGCACGCCGGTCACCCGCGCGGCGCAACTGGCGCACTCCATGCCGTCCACCTGCAGCTCGGAAATCGGGGCGGGCGCGGTTGCCGGAGTCTCCACGGGGCCGGGCGACGACGCTTCCCTGGACCGAAAGGCGATGGAGTGTTCACCCATGAGGGACACTCTCAGGATTCCCGCTCATTCCTCAAGACCATCCTCCAGACCCTCCGGCCACGTATCGTGCGGCTCGAAGCCCAGTAGATCCCGGGCGGCCGCCCGGTCGAAGGCCTCCTGAAACCGGCATCGGCTGGCGGCATAAACCACGAGATGGCGCACCGTCTCCGGCGCCTCCACGGCGCAGGCGAAGAAACGTCCGGCATCACCGGGGCTCAGGTACACGTCCTGCGCCCAGGGGGTGTCGGCGATCTCCCGGCGCTGCGCCGCGGTGCGGGGACACCACCCCAGTCGAACCGTAATGACGCTGATGCCATGATCCTCGGCGAAGCTGCGTCCGATGCCCTCGAGGAACAGCTTGGTGGCCGCATACCAGGATTTCGGCGTCGGCGGATCCTCGGGCCGGACCGGAAACTCGCCGCGCTGGCCCTGCCACCACGAGACCTGTCCGGAACTGGCCAGGATCATCCGGCCCACTCCCGCCCGACGGGCGCTCTCCAAAACGTGGTGCACTCCCAGCAGGTTGTTGGGCAGCAGCTCGGTGGTGAACGGCGCATCATCGGGGGTGGCCGCCAGGTGCACCAGGCATCGCACCCCTTCCATCGCCCGGTCCACCGCGGCCGGATCGGTGATGGATCCGGCGACGAATTCCGGAAGCGCCGGACCGGCCACCCGGTCGAAACCGCGCACCGGATGTCCCCGTCGCGTCAGCGCCGCAACGACTGCCCGTCCGATGCACCCGGACGATCCCGTGACCAAGATCCGACCCACGGGCCGCAGCCTCCCCCAGGACGTCCCGGCCATCAACCACGCGGAAAGGAGGAAGGAAGAAGGATGAGGGATGAAACAAGACAGCGCCCCGGTAGGGCGAACCTTCCGGTGAGCGTGGGCGTGTGCAGGCGCCACCGCACCGGTTTGCACTCAAACCCTGACTTTGCTGGAAACCGAGCGCCCGGAGGTGGAGCCTTCCAACGCATGCCGCCCGGTCATTCCGTCCCCACCTTCGGGACGTCGCATTCCCGCCGCCTTCCTTGGAATGCTGCCCTGGTGTTGGCGGCGACCCTTTTCACCGCCTGCCATTCATCGCGTCCGGGAGAGCCATCCGCGCGTCCATCGTCGGGGGCGCCTGCCCGAGGGATCATTCTGCAGGCCTCCTTTGATGTGGGATCCAAGAAACCGGATTGGCCCGGAGACTTTCTCCTGGAGACGCATCCGCCCGC
>JAFLEG010000261.1 GCA_017302195.1 Verrucomicrobiota bacterium | reverse complement strand
CTCGGCGGTCATATCGCGACTGCTGGAGAACCGGATCCCTGGCCGGAGCCGGAAAGTGTACACCAGACCGTCGGCTGAAATCTCCGGACTGGGACGAGCCACCCCATTCCTGGAAGCATCCGTCATGGGGATCATGGGGCGTGGGTCACGAGTGTCGGGGGACAAGAAGAACGCTAGGAATGCGTATTCGGTTCGGCAACCAGGATCCGGAGGCTCCGGGCCTGCGGCGATGCCGAGATTTGGGGAGGCTCCCGGCATCGCGTCCCGGGAACGATGGGTGTCAGGCTGGCCCGCAACATGACCTCCGCCCTGCGCATCCAGGAGATGGCGTCCCCGGAACGGCCGCGGGAGCGTCTCATCGAGCGCGGGCCGCGGGCCCTGAACACCTCGGAATTGCTGGCGATCCTCCTGCGCACCGGGACCACGGGCGCCTCGGCGGTCGAGGTCGGACACCAACTGCTCCGCCGGTTTGGCTCCCTGGAGGCCGTCGCCCGGGCGCCCCTGGACCAGTTGGTGACGGTGCGCGGCGTGGGTCCCGACAAGGCCGCACTGCTCAAGGCCGCCTTCGAACTCGCCGTGCGGTTGACCGAGGAAAAGCGTCGCGCCACCCCCCTGCTCGACACGCCCGGGTCCGTGGCCACGATGCTCCGGGAGGAGTTGTCCCTCCTGGAGACGGAGCGGTTCCTCGTCCTGCTGCTCGACACCCGCCGGCACCTCATCCGCATCGAGGAGGTGGGGCGGGGACTCCTCGACAGCGTGCTCGTCCATCCCCGCGAGGTGTTCCGGCCCGCGCTGGTCGGCAGCGCCCACAGCATCGTGGTGGCGCACAACCATCCCAGTGGGGATCCCACGCCCAGCGAGGCCGACATCCGCACCACCCGGGACCTGATCCGCGCCGGCCAACTGCTCCGGGTCGAGTTGCTGGACCATATCATCATCGGCCGGCCCTCGGCCGACCGGCCGCGGGATTTTTGTTCGCTGAAGGAGCTGGGACAGTTCTACTCCTGACCGGCCGCCGCGCCCGTCATGATTCATCCCACCGCCTGCATCCATCCCGGGGCCCGGATCGGCGCCGGAACCGTCGCCGGACCCTTTGCGGTGGTGGATGCCGACGTGACGCTGGGCGAGCAGTGCGTCCTGGGGCCGCACGTCCATCTGACCGGCCATACCGTGATCGGGCGGGGCAACCGCTTCCATGCCGGCAGCGTGATCGGGGACGCGCCGCAGGACGCCAAGTACGCCGGCGGTCCGACGCGCCTGCGCATCGGTGACGGCAATGTCTTCCGGGAGCATGTCACCGTGCACCGCTCCAACCAGGAGGCAGAGGATACGGTGATCGGCGACCGGAACTTCCTGATGGCGGGAAGCCACGTCGGACACAACTGCCGCATCGGCAGCGACAACATCCTGGCCAACGGGGCGCTGCTGGCCGGCCATGTGACGGTGGCGGACCGGGTGTTCATCTCGGGCAACTGCGTGGTGCACCAGTTCTGCCGCATCGGGCGCCTGGCGATGATGCAGGGCGGCGCCGCCATCAGCCTCGACCTGCCCCCCTTCTGCATCGCCCGGGGCGACAACGGCATCTCCGGCCTGAATGTCGTGGGCCTCCGCCGGGCCGGGATCTCCGCGTCCGACCGCCTCCTGCTGCGTCGTGCCTACCACGCACTCTTCCGCTTCACCGGCCGCCGGGCCGAGGCGCTGGTGCGCGTCCGAAGCCAGCTCGGCGGCCATCCGCTGGTGGAGGAGCTGCTTCAGTTCGTGGAATCCACCCGCCGCGGCATCTGCCCTGCCATCGGCCGCGCGGCTCCGGCCGACGCACCGGTGGAGTGAGGGTGCCGCCCCCTGCCCCGGCATCACGCCGGCCCGGAACGTCCTGGAACCCCCCGCCCGCGCAGCACCACACGACCCGTCACCCGCTTCGCCCCCAGCGCCTCCTTGAGGAACCGGCGGACGGCGTCGTGGCGGAGGCGCGGACCGCAGGAGAAGACATCCACGGCGGCGAACTGGTGCTCGGGCCAGGTGTGGATGGTGAGGTGCGATTCACTGATGACCACCACGCCGCTGACACCCCACGGGCTGAAACTGTGGAAGACCGCGCGCACGATGGTGCCATCCGCCCGCCGGGCCGCCTCGATCATCGCGCTGCGCACACCGCGCACCCGCCGCAGACGTTCGGGGTCGCATCCGGAAAACTCCAGCAGGGTGTGACGGCCCAGCGCCGGTGGGGACTTTGCTCCGCGGCGGACCCGGAGGGTGGTGGTGACCTTCTTCATGAAACTCATGCCGGGTTCAGGAGGTCCGCCACTTCCCGACCGGCGCGGATTCCATGGGTCCACGCCTCTTCAAAGATCGAGATCCCGCTCAGATCCGAGTGGGCGAAATGCACCCGCCCCTGCGGTTGTGCGGACTCCGGGCGTTCCGGGTTCCACAGGGAGCCCGGAGCCGGGCTGACCATCCCGTGCCCCCAGACCATGACGTCGAGAGTGAGCACCTGATCGGACAGGCCGGGATGCGGGATGCGAAAGTCGTCCAGGATCTGGTCCCGCCAGGAATCCCAGGAGCGCTCCAGCGCCACCCGGCGGGCGGTGACGGGATCGGTCGCATCCAGGGGCAGGTAATAGGTCAGCACCGTGGATCGCGGCACCGGATGCAGGGACTGGTGATTGGCGACGATATATCCGAGGGAGGGCGATCCCTGCCAGACGTTGTCCCAGGACACCGGCGCCCCCCGCCCCTCGGGCAGGGATTCCAGGGTCAGGTTGGCCACCAGCCATGGCGCATACACGGTGTCCCGACGTGCCTTGGGATTCCGTTCCAGCAGGCGGTCCGCGATGAACCGGGGGGTAGCCATCACCACCCGCTCCGCCAGGAAGGCCATGCTGCGGCGGGCCTGCACGTCATAGGCTTCGACCGAGAGTGTCGCTCCCTCCTGCTGCACCCGGAACACCGCCAGCCCGCTGCGCACCCGGTCTCCCAGCGGCTCCCGGACCCGGTGGACCAGCCAGCCGTTGCCCTCCGGCCAGGTGAGCACGGCATGCGACGGTGCGTTGGCCGCCTCGCCCCGGCGCGCCGCGAAGTAATGGATGCCCGCCCAGGCGCTCACGCGGTCCGACGCCATCCCATAGTCGTCGCGACAGCAGTAGTCCACATACCAGCGGAGGGACTCACCGGTGAATCCCTCCAGCCGCAGCCAGTCGGCAAACGGGACGCGGTCCAGGGCCCGCAGTTCCGGGTCGGTGGAACTGGCATCCAGGGGAATGGCAAACGCGGGCCGTCCATCGGAGCCGCGCCGCTCCTTGAACCCGGCCATGCGGTGGAAGAAAGCGTCGAGGGAACCGCGTTCCTCCGGACCCAGGCCCAGGTTCGGCACCAGGCCCTCCTGCCAGCGTCCGTGCAGGAACAACCGTTCGACCGGATCCTGCACCAGGAAGTCCTCCCGAAACACCGGCAGCCCGCGGGCGTCGTCTCCGAGGATCACCCCCAGCTCCCGCAGCAGCCGGCTCACGTCCCCCGCCTCCGGTCCCGGCAGCGGCAGGTAGTGCGCCCCCCAGGGAAAGGCGGATACGGCATTGGCCCCGGAGACCGAATTGCCTCCCGGCTGCGCGGCCATCTCCAGCACCACGAATCCCTCCACCCCGCGGGACCGCAGGGCATGGGCCGCCGCCAGACCGGCGATGCCGCCTCCGACGATGACCACGGGCACCCGTTCCTGCCGGTCGGGTGCGGGCAGTCCGCCATCCCGGATCCGATGCCCCACCGCGGCATCCGAGCCCACGATGCGTCCGGTGATGCGGCGTTTCCGCGACACGCCAAAAAGGCCGGCGCCCGCCAGTGCCGCCGCTCCCGCGGATCCGGCGAGGAATTGGCGGCGGGTCCGGCCGCGCCACATCTCAGGGCGCATAACGCCCCCATTCCTCCTCGAAATAGCGTACCAGCACCTGGTTGTTCAGCCGGTTGACCTCGGTGGGCACGCGGTCCATGTCCGGCGGAAACCGGAACAGGTCCCGGGCCCCCTCCACCGTGAGAAACTTGAGACCTGCCGGCAGCGCCGACAGTTCCGGGAGGGGCTCCAGGCTGGCCAGGATGAATCCCCACTCTCCGAAGCTGGGCACATAGACGTGGTAGGGTTCCGTTTGAAACCCGCAGCGGCGCAGGGTCGCATCCACACACCAAAAGGCCCGCCGGGCGACCAGCGGCGAGGTGGCCTGGACCACCACCGCGCCGCCGGGCGCCAGTGCCGTGCGCAGACGCTCGTAGAAGGTGGTCGTGAACAGCTTGCCGAGGCTGAAGTTGGACGGATCGGGAAAGTCCACCACCACGAAGTCAAACCGCTGGGTGTTGGTGCCGAGCCAGGCAAAGGCATCGGCGTTGGCAATGCGCACCCGGGGCGAGGTGAGGGCTCCGGCGTTGAGGTCGGTCAACAGCGCCTGCGTGCTGAACAGCCGGGTCATCTCCGGATCGAGGTCCACCAGCATCACCGAGTCCACGTGCGCATGCCGCAGCACTTCCCGCACCGCCAGCCCGTCGCCGCCGCCCAGCACCAGGACCCGGCGGGCCTCCGGCATCCGCGCCAGGCCGGGATGCACCAGGGCCTCATGATACCGGTATTCATCCCGGGCGCTGAACTGCAGGTTGCCGTTGAGATGCAGACGCAGGTCGTCGCCGTGCCGGGTCAGCACGATCCGCTGGTACGGCGTCGAGCGGGCATGGATTACCGGCGCCTCGAAGGCCGAGCGTTCGGACCACTCCAGGATCCGCCCCCCGGCGGCAAAGCCCGCCGCCAGCAGGAGCAGCAGCACCGCAGCGGTCCCCTCCAGCATGCGCGCCGGGGGGCCGTGCAGCCGCAGCACCCGCAGCGTCATCCAGCCCACGGCGACATTGAGCGCGCCAAAGAGAAATGCCGACCGCACCAGCCCGAGTCCGGGCACGAGCACCAGGGGAAACAGCAGCGAGGCCAGCAGGGCGCCGATGTAGTCGAAGGTGAACACCTGGGCCACCAGATCCTTGAATTCCAGCCGGTCCTTGAGGATGCGCAGCAGCAGCGGGATCTCGAGGCCCACCAGGGTGCCCACCAGCCCGATCAGCCCGTACAGCAGGACCCGGAAGGAGGCGACATGGGCAAACAGGACGAACAGCACCGCCGCCGAGCAGCCGCCCAGGACGCCGATGAGCAACTGCACCCGGACAAAGATCAGCGCCTCGTTGGCCCCGACAAACCGGGACAGCCAGGACCCGACCCCCATGGCGAAGAGGTACACGCCGATGATGGTCGAAAACTGGGTGACGGAATCGCCGAGCAGATAGCTGGCCAGCGTCCCCGCGATGAGCTCGTAGATCAGCCCGCAGGTGGCGATCACGAACACGCTGGCCAGCAGCAGCAGCCGGGTGGAGCGGTCACTCATTGGGGAACGGAGGAAGGAGGAGGGAGGAAGGAGGAACAATCCCATCGGCCGGGCTCACGCCGCGCTGCGGCATCCTGCGGGGGCGACTCCACACCGGCACAGTTCGCCGAAGCGCGAGGGGTGCGCCGCATTCCTTCATCCCTCCTCCTTCCTCCTTCATCCTTTCTTAGCCGTGAAGGCAGGCGGCGATGATGAGGCTCATGCCCAGTGCGAGGGCGCCGAAGAAGATGGCCACCGCGGTGTTCTTCCGCTCGACCAGCTCCTGCCAGAGGTTCCCCGGGGTCAGCTTGTCCACCAGGAAGAACATCCCGAGGAAGGTGATCAGACCGACGACCGAGTACACGACGCCGGTCACGGCCAGTTCAAGGATGCGGGCGAAGTCGAGGTTCATGGCTACTTGTGTTGGAGGCTGGAGGCGGAGGGAAGCAGGGCGCGCGGCGTCAGGGTCCGGACCAGGCTCCAGCCATTGCGGCTGGCGAGGCCCAGGTACAGGCAGAGCACCGTGCCCAGGAGAAAATAGACGGGAGTGGAGAGCTTCACGGGAGTCAGTCGTCGTCGGATTCAACCCATTCCGAGACCGGTGTGAACGGCGAAAAATCGCTGGCCGACCATCGCCCGCGCTCGAAGGCATGCTCCCGCAGCCATCGGTAGGCCGGATACGCCAGCAGCAGCAGCAGACCCAGCCAGACGTTGGACCAGACCATGACGTCCCGCACCAGCCGGACGCGGTAGGTCACCTCCGAAACGCCCGGCTGCCCCTCCGGCTCCACCACGAGCCGGTACCTCCCGGGAGCCACCGAGGGCACGACGAGGTCCGCATCGCGGCGCCCCTCCTGCCAGGGGCCGTCGTCGTAGCCGGTGTAGAACCCCACCTCCAGCGACGCGGTCTCGGTCGCCTGGGTGTCCACCCGGACCAGATCCAGATCCACACCCAGCCAGCCGTTCTCCACGCCGGCAAACAACTCGGCACGCACGCCCTGGGGATGGGTGCCGCCGATCTCAAACGGTTCGGTCACCACCGGTGCATTGGAGGCGCCGGTGAGGTAGGTCCAGGACTGGTCGAACACGACCTGGTTCGCCTTGGACGC
>JAFLEG010000260.1 GCA_017302195.1 Verrucomicrobiota bacterium | reverse complement strand
CCCGGACCTTGGAATCCAGATCTGCCAACTGATTGGTGAGCGTGGTCAGGCCGCGCTCGCTCATGCCCCGACGGAGATTCTCCCGGTACTCCTGGTAGCGCCGCGCCACGGCATTGACGATGTCTGCAGCCAACTGCCGGTCGGGATTGATGGCGGAAATCTCGATGATGCTGGTGTTGCGATACTGTTTGACGTCGAGTTCCTTGCCCAGGATCTCCTCAGACTGCTGCCGCGTGAAGGGCACCGGACTCTTGAAGCGCTCCGCGTACTTTTCATTGAGACGGAGGTCTTCAATCACCCCATCCAGGATGGCCCGGGACTTGAGCACCTCGAACTCGGTGGTGAGGAAGTAGGGATCATAACTCTGGGCACCGCCCCCCATGCCCCACAACTGGATATCCGGAGTATCCTTGTCCACCTTGAGCCGCGCCGTGCTGGAAAAGGCCTCCGGCATCACGAAGGTCACCGCCGTCACGGTGATGATCACCAGCAGAAAGACCGCGAGGATGATGATCTTGCGGATCCGGATGATGCGCCAGTAGTCGAGAAAGTGCGTCTTCGACTCGGCGGGAGATGCGGGACGGGGCGCTTCCATAAAGAAAAAACCGGAGGCCAGACGTTAATCCGGCCCCCGGCCAAAGAGCAAACTTTTGCGATCAGTAAGTGAGCACCACGCCGAAGAAAACGCGGCTGCGGTTGTAGTCGCGGTACTCATAGCCGCTCGGATCGGCGATCGGCGAATTGAGCGTGTCGAAATAGTAGGAGGCCTGCGCCGACAGGTAGCGGGTGAACGCGTAGGACACCGTGGCTCCCACCGACCACCAGTTCTCCGTCTGGGCATCCCAGACGCCGCCGACGAAGGAGGAGTTTTGGTAGGTTGCCGTCACGCTTCCAGTCAGCTTTCCGGTGAAGGCGTGACTGACGGTGGCGTAAAACGCGGTGCTCTCCTGGTTGAGCACGGGACCACCGGTCGGCGTCCCGACCACGTCGGTGGTGTTCGCGCGGTGGATGACACCCATCTGCGCCTTGGAGTTGACGTCGTAGGCATACGACAGGCTGAAATCCAGGAAGGGATTCGCCGCGTTGTCCACGTCGTAATTCACCCAGTCCTGAATCTGGGCGCCCGCACGGAGGGATCCGGTGAAGTTCGGGGTGAAGCTGTGCTCAAAGCCGCCGTAGGCGAAGTAAGTCCGGGTGTTGCGGATGTCGGCATTGGGATTGAGTCCCGAATTGATCGGCAGGTTGGGGAAGTAGAGCCCCATGCCGCTATCGTAGTCCACATTGCCAGCCCGACCGCCGACCAGGGCCACCGTGGTGGGACGCAGGAGATACTTGATGTCAATCGTCCCGTAATTCTCCATCCGGTCCAGAGACGCGGCATACTGGTCCTCCTCATACCGGAAGAACAGGTTCTGGTACCCGATCACCGTGCTCCAGCGGGGCGCCAGTTCGATGGACAGGTTGACCGCACCGTCATTGGAGAAGTTGTTCCCGTTGATGCGGCCGGTCTGGCCCAGCAGCACCTGGCTGGCGTTCTGAAAGACGGCAAAGTTGTCGTCAATCTCCAAGCTCATCCGCGGACTGAAGTTGTGCTTGAAGTTGGCGTCGAAATTCGCGCTCTGAGCCCAGTGCTCATCCACGCGGTTGACACCCGGCGGCGCGTCAATGTCGAAGAAGTAGGTGGCGCCATAGGCCGCACCCAGCGTCAGGGACGAGGCATCCCAGACCTTCATGTAGTCGACGGAGGGGCTGACATAGATACCCCAACTGTCCACCTTGCCCGGACCGTCCGGCTGGGTGTTGATGTTGCTGTCGTAGAACCCCTGGGTGGTCAGCCCCACCGTCCAGGGCTTTCCATCGCCATCGGCAGCCTGAACAGCGAGGCTCGCGCCTCCCAACGACAAAACGCCCGCGGCGTAGATGAGCTTCTTCATAGGAGAGAAAATTTTTCGACGGCCGAAAGGAATTGAATTTGTGGAAGGGTTTCTAGGCAGCGATGGGGGGGGTGTCAAACACAATCCCCTCTCGTCGGCAGATTTCCAAAGGCCGGAGCCGCATCGAAATCCAAACCCAACCCGTCATCGGAAACTGCCCGCTGGGCGTGGATCAATCCGGCGTACAAGCCACCGCTCAGAACGAGGGCTTCGTGGCGTCCGCGCTCCACGATCCGCCCCTGATGGAGCACCAGAATCTGGTCCGCGTGTCGCACCGTGCCCAACCGGTGGGCAATCACAAAACTGGTGCGTCCGGCCAGCAACCGTTCCAGAGCCTCCTGAATCAGCCGTTCCGTCGCCGTATCCACGCTCGCGGTGGCCTCGTCCAGCACCAGGATCGGGGCGTCCTTGAGCAGCGCCCGGGCAATGCTCACCCGCTGTTTTTCGCCCACACTCAATCGAATCCCCCGTTCCCCAACGCGGGTGGCGTAGCCTTCGGGAAGCCGGGTGATGAAGTCATGGCAGTTGGCGGCCCGGGCCGCGGCTTCCACGGATGCCATGGACGCCTCCGGACGCCCATACCGGATGTTCTCCAGCAGGCTGCCGTTGAACAGGAACGGTTCCTGACTGACCACGCTGATCTGGGCCCTGAGCACCTCGAGGGGGAGATCACGGAGATCGTGACCATCCAAACGGATGCCGCCACCGGTCTGCTCGTAGAACCGCGGTAACAGGTTGACCAGAGTGGACTTGCCGGCGCCCGTGGGTCCGACCAGGGCGATCCGCTCGCCCGGGGCTGCGGACAGGGACACGCCGCGGAGCGCCGGCCGATCGCCGGCATAGGATGCCGTCACATTCTCGTAGGTCACCGCCCCGCGGGCCCGCCATCCGGCGGGGACTGGCGACGCCCCCCCCGTCTCCTCGGGAGCGGCATCCAGAACATCGAGCACGCGCTCGCCGGCCGCGCGGGCGGCGGACAGCATCTGGTTGAGCGTGTGAAGGCGTCCCACGGGGTCATACAGCATCGAGAGGTATCCGAGGAACTTCACCAGGGCGCCCAGGGTCAGTTCACCCGCCAGCACCTGACGCCCACCCACCCACAGCACCAATACCGTACCCAGAGCCGCCGACAGCGTCATGGCCGGGTGGTACAGCGCCCAGACCCGCATGACCCCAAGGGTGCCCTGGCGCAGGTCCTCGGCCGCCGCCTCAAACCGTCCCGACTCATGCCTCTCGCGTCCGAAGGACTTGATCTGGCGGATGCCCTGGAGGTTGTCCTGGAGCAGGGCCCCCATCGCCGCGCCCGCCTGGCGCTGCGCCCGGTAGCGCCGGTGGGCGGTGAGCGAGTACCACAGGGCGCCCCCCGCCAGGAACGGCACCGGAACCAGCGCCACCGCTCCCAGCAGCGGATCGCTCCACAGCAGGAGCCCGGTGACGACGACGAGGCTCAGGACCGCCACGGTGCCCTGCTCCGCGCCGTCAATCAGGAAGCGCTCCACGGCGTTGACGTCCTCGAGCACGCGGGTCATCAGATCGCCGGAGGCCCGCTGGTCGAACCAGGCCACCGGCAGCCGCTGCAGACGTCCATAGACATCCCGGCGCAGGTCGAAAATCACCTGCTGCTCCAGCGCGTTGTTCCAACGGATCCGGAGCGAGTTGAGGGCATCCCGAAAGACAAACGCCGCCAGCAGTCCCAGCACCGCCCACGGCAGCATCTCCGGGCGGCGGCCGCCGATGACGTCATCAATGAGGTACTGCGTGCACTGTGGGTAGGTCAGCGCCGCGCCGAGGGATCCGAGCGCGCACAGGATGGTTCCCGCCGTCAGCGCCGGATACGGCCGCAGATAGCGCACGGCCCGGCACACGATTTCTCGCGTGGAGCGGGGCGGGACCCGCAGTGACGAGGGATCCATCCCGGAGGCGTGGGGCGCTCGAGGCCGGGTCATTGGGGACGCATCAGCCGGTATCGGTCAGTTCAACCCGGCGGGGTCCAGCACCACGTGCCGGATGCGCTCGCGCTTCCAGGTATACGTGACATGCACCCGTCCCTCGCGGTCCTGGATCACGGCTGGATAGCTGAACTCGCCGGCGCCCTTCTCCAGGTCCAGGACGCGGCGCCATTCCGTGCCGTCTGAGGAAAGCGCCACCGAAATTTCGGAGCGGGAATCGGTGGAGGGGTTGTACACCAGCAGGGCGCGGCCCGAGGACAGCATCACCGCGTCAATGGCGCTGTTGGGATTGGGCAGTGTGGTCCGGGTCATCGGCCCCCACTGGCTGAGGTCGGTGTTGCACCAGCTTGCCGACACCGCCTGCTGCTTGGTGCGGCAGAGGATCTGGGTGCGCTCGCCGGGCCAGCGCAGGATGGTTGGCTGGATGGCGCCCCACTCCAGGGAACTGTTCAGCGGTTCCGTCCGCTCCCAGCGGGCAAACGGGTTCAACGTCCACTCCATGTGCACCCGCCAGCCGCGGTCCTCGGTGCTGGAACCGCAGAGAATGGTGCCGCTGGGCAGCTCCACCGGCTTGTTGCGGACAGGTCCGACGAAGCCGTCGGGCAGCCGTCGCGACGCGCCCCAGGTGATGCCGCCGTCATCGGAACGCATGACCCTGCCCCACCACTTGGACGGACTCGGGCCCACCTTGTAAAACAGGTAGAGGGGCCCGTTGCGCTTCTCGAACAGGACCGGGTTCCAGCAGGGAAACTGGGCGCTGCCGTCCTCGGTGCCCCGCGCGATCTCCACGGCCGGACCCCAGCGTCCGCCCACCTGGCGGGAAAGCCAGATGACGCAGTCCGGCGACCGTTCCGCGGTGCCGCCGAACCAGGCCGCCAGCAGGCCGTTCTTGGCGTCACAGATGGTCGAGGCATGTGAGGAACGGGTGGGCGGCGGGTCCGCCACGAACTCGGAGCTTCGGATCTGGGCGAATGCCGGCAGACAGCTCAGCAGTCCCAGCAGGACAATGGATTTATGAATCATCACAGCCGGCGGAGAATACCGCGCCGGATTCAGACGCCAAGGACGGGATTCCGGCTGGCTTGCCGGGACTTCGGGATGCCCCCACTGTCCCCGTCCGGTTCATGAGCAAGATCGTCGGCATAGACCTGGGAACGACCAATTCCCTGGTGGCGGTGGTGGACAGCGGCATTCCCTGTGTCCTGGCGGACGCCCAGGGGCAGCGTCTGCTGCCGTCGGTGGTCCATGTGCCCGGCCCGGGCGAAGTTCCGGTGATCGGCCACCCCGCCCGCCGGATCCGTGTGTTGAGGCCCCGGGAAACCGTGTACTCGGTGAAGCGCTTCATGGGGCGCCGCGGCAGCGACATTCCGCAGGAGGAGACACAGGTCCCGTACCCGGTCCGCAGCGGGGGAGGTGGCGCGGTCTCCATCGAACTGGCGGGCCGCCAGTGGTCGCCGGAAGAGGTGTCCGCCGAGATTCTCAAGGAACTTCGCCGCACCGCGGAGGCCGCACTGGGCGAACCGGTGACCCGCGCGGTCATCACCGTGCCGGCCTACTTCAACGACGCCCAACGCCACGCCACCCTCCGCGCCGGGGAACTGGCGGGATTCACCGTGGAGCGGATCGTCAACGAGCCCACGGCCGCCGCACTGGCCTACGGACTCGACCGCCTGAAGGAGCATTCGAAGATCGCCGTGTACGACCTGGGCGGTGGCACCTTCGACCTCTCCATCCTGGAGCTGAACGGCGGCGTCTTCCAGGTGCTGGCCACTCACGGCAACACCCGGCTGGGAGGCGACGACCTGGACCGGCGGGTGACCGACCACCTGGCGGCACGAATCCGCGAAGCGGGCGGCCCCGATGCCGCGACGGACGCCACCCTGATGAGCCGGATCCGGGAGGCGGGCGAGCAGGCCAAGATTCGCCTCAGCAGCGAGACCACCACGGCGGTCTCGCTGCCCTTCCTGACGCCCACCTTCAGCTTCACCCACGAACTGACCCGCGAAGAACTGGAGCGTCTGACCCGGGATCTGGTGGAGCAGACGCGATCGCACTGCCTGCGCGCGCTTGCGGATGCCAAGCTGCAGGCCCAGGACCTCGACCAGGTGATCCTCGTCGGCGGACAAACCCGGATGCCGCTGGTCCGGCGCCTGGTGGCGTCCTGGTTCGGATGCGCCGAGTTTGACGAAGCCCGCGGGGAGGTCCGGCTGGGCGAGGAGTTCCACCAGGCAGGCGGGCCGCAGCTCAACACCTCGATCAATCCCGACGAGGCCGTGGCGCTGGGCGCCGCCATCCAGGCGGAGATCCTCTCCGGAGGCTTCCGCCACCTGTTGCTGCTGGACGTCACGCCACTGTCCCTGGGCATTGAGACCTTTGGGGGGCTGATGAACGTGATCATCCCCCGAAACTCCACCATCCCGGTCAAGGCGGGCGAACTCTTCACCACCGCCGTGGACCGGCAGAAGTCCATGCTCATTCACGTGCTTCAGGGCGAGCGGGAGCGGGCCGCCGACAACTGGTCGCTCGGCCGCTTCGAGCTGGAGTTTGAGCTGGCACCCAAGGGCGTGCCGCGGGTCGGGGTGCAGTTCGAGATTGATGCCAACGGCGTGCTC
>JAFLEG010000026.1 GCA_017302195.1 Verrucomicrobiota bacterium | reverse complement strand
CCTGCTCCGTGCTCGCCGCCGGTCTCCTGTCGTTCCTGGCATCCGAGGTGGCGGCGGTTCCGGTCCAGTGGACCCTGCAGACGCGGCATCCGGAGACCGGCGAACGGGTGCTGACCCGCGAAACCGTGGATTCAAAGCGCATCGGCGTGGTGGCGGTGGATGTCTGGAATTACCACTGGTGCAAGACGGCCACCCTGCGCGTGGACGCCTTCGTGCCGCGGATGAACCGGGCCCTGGCCGCCGCCCGGGAGCTGGGCATGCCGGTCTTCCTCTGCCCCAGCGACGTGGTGGACAACTATGTCGGGTTTCCGCAGCGGGAGGCGGTGTTCCAACTGCCGGTGGTGCCGGTCCCCAACGCCGTGACGGTGACGTGCCCGCCGGTGCCGGATGCCGGGGGCTGCGCCTGTGGTGCGGAGCGGTGCGGCGGCAACTACGGCTGGGATGGCATGCATCCGGACCTGGTCATCGGCCCCGACGACTGGATGCCCGACACCCAGGCCGAGGTGTATGCGCTCTGTCAGAAGTTCGGCCTGACCCATCTCATCTACGTCGGCTTCCACACCCAGGTCTGCCTGCTCGGGAAGCCGATGGGGTTGAAGGCCATGAAAACCGCGGGCCTCCAGTGTGTGCTGGCCCGGGACATGACGGATGCCCATCCCGGATATGACCCCGCACGACAGTTCACCCCCGACCTCAACACCGAACAGGTCGTCGCCCATTTCGAGAAGCACCTGGCGCCCACCATCCATCTGCAGGAGGAGCTGGCCCGGTTGGGACGCTGGAGCGCCGACTGGGTGGTGGATCCGGTGCGGATCGCCCCGTGGGGAACCTGCATGCGCCCCCATCTCTTCGAGCAGCCGATCGTCGTGACGCTCTCTGCCCCGCTGCAGCCCGGCGCGGAGATCCGGTACACGCTGGACGGCTCCCCGCCGACCTTGGAATCCCTCCGATACACCCGCCCGTTTGAGGTCTCCCGGACAACCCATCTGCGCGCCACGGCCTTCCAGGAAGGCCGCGCCGTGTGCCTGGAGTCGGAGGGATACTTTGCGCACAACGGCCCGCTGCCGCCGAAACCGGACGTGTACCTCGGCGATCTGAAACCGGTGCGCAGCGTCGGGTTCGGGCACACCTACGCCGGGGAAGTGCGGTATTCCGGCAACACCCAGGCACCCCAGGTGGACCGATCCAATCTCGGCGGGCCGATCCGCATCAACCAGTCGCGCTACGAGCGCGGCCTCGGCGTGCATGCCCCGTGCGAGGTGGTTTACGAGCTGAGGCCGGAGTTTCGCCGGTTTGTCGGGCTGGCCGGCGCGGACGATCAGGTGACCGAAATCAGCCACGGCTCCAACCTGGCCCGGCATCCGAGCGTGGTCTTCAAGGTGCTGATTGACGGTCGCGAGGCGGCGGTGAGCCCGGTGATGCGGGTGCTGACCGCGGCCTGGCGCTTCGACGTACCCATTCCCGCCGGGTCCCGGCGGCTGAGCCTGGTGGCCATGGATGCCGGGAACGGCTCCCGGGAGGATTTCGCCGACTGGGCCGATGCCGGATTCGTGGTCGAACGATGAGCGGGTCCTCCCGAAAGTTTGTCGCACAGGGGACGCTTCCCGGCAGCCCGGGGTAACCAGTGCATCCCCGGCCGTTTCTGGCATGCTCCGCACATCGTGATGCGCGTACTGATCCGACTGGCAGGCCTGTGTGGCATGGTCCTGACCCCCCTGATGGCCGGGGAGTTTCGACTCGCACCGCCGGCACCGAGCCTCGACCGCTGGGTGTATCCCTTCGGCGATTTTGGCGGGGACCGCCCCGTGGCGCCCACGTTTGCGTCCTTTGATCCCCGGTTCGACACGCGGGATGCCCAGGCCCTGTTCGGATGGGATACCGCCTCCCAGCTCGCCACCAACTCCGGCCCCGACCGCTACCTGATCCGCCGGGTCCGGATCGGCCTGACCATCCAGGCGGACCAGAAGTTCGTTTACGATCCGAGCTTCGACCCCTTCCAGACCTTCCTCACCAACCACCCCGCCGCAGTGCCCGACTCCGATCCCGGGCGCCCGGTCGAGCTCTATGGCGCCGGCTACCGGAACGGGTTCAGCGACGAGACCTGGACCGAAACCAGCCCGTTCGGCGCCGTGTATCCGATCACGAGCACCAACATCGCCCTGGGAACCCGCAACGTGTTCGCGGCGATGCATGGGGAGGACGGCCGGCTCATGGATGTTTCGAACAACGTCGGACAGTACAACGCGGCCTGGACCCACGCGCCGTTCGAGGTGCGTCCCTGGGCTCTGGGCCTCACGACCAACGCCGGGGTCGGGGAGCTGGTTCCGGCCGGGGCTCGATTCGTCTTCGAGGTGGACCTCGCCGACCCGCAGGTGGCGGGCTACTTCCAGGCAGCCCTCGACAGCGGACGCCTCCGGGTGGTGGTGTCCTCCCTGTCCCCGGCGATCCAGATCACCCCGGGCGGCATCGGCGGTGGAGGCAATGGGGATTATCCGCAGTGGGTGACCCGCGAGAACCTGCTCTTCGACGGACCCGACGCCCCCTCCCTGGAGATGGAGGGAACCCTGGTGGGCGACGATGACACCGATCAGGACGGCCATCCCGACGATTGGGAACGGTTCTGGTTCCGCGATCTGTCGCCAACACGGGACTCGGATTCCGATCAGGACGGCGCGACGGATGCCGAGGAACGGGTGGCAGGAACCGATCCCTCCCGGGCGGCAAGTCGTCTGCAGATTCTGGCCGTCGGGTTCGATGCGGGCGCCGCACGGCTCCGATTCACGATCGCTCCCAGCCGCAGGTATCGAGTGGAGGCATCCCCGGTCCTGGGCGGATGGTCGCTGGTCTCCGGCGAGACCCGCTACCCGGAACCCGGGGTGGCGGAGTTCGTGGGATCTCCCGGCGGGCAGGCATCGGGGTCCGACGCCCGGTTCTTCCGGGTCGTCGTGGAGGAATGACCCGCCGACGCCGGTGCACTTCCCGGAACGCGCGGCAGCCTCACCGCCACCGGTCGAGCACGACTCCGTCCTCGGCACCGACCAGTTGCGCCCGGACCGAAGCCGCCCGCTCGGCAATGAACCACTTGAGCGGATGCACCGCCCGACGACGTCCGAACCCCGGCTCGTCGGCAGACTCCTCCCATTCCGTCACCGTGACCGCCTGTCCAAAGCGTGATGCGCGGCGCGGGGACTCCTCCGCAAACACGGGCCGCAGCAGCGCGGCCATGGCATCCACCCGCGGGAACAGGCGTTCCGGCAGGAACACCGAATCCAGAAGCTCCCCAAGCACGGCCCGGTAGCGCGTCCGGAACCCGGGCACGGCCAGCATCCGCTCCAGCAGGCGGTGATCCCCCGCCCACGGTCGGTCCACGCTGGCGTGGGCGCGATCCCGGGCCGATCCCACCATCCCAAACCGTCCCCAGGCGTTGTCGAGGTCCCACGGGAGGAAGTGGAACCGTTCCGTGGCGGGATCCAGCCAGAGGTAGAAATTCTGCCCGTTGGTCAGGAAGCCGTCGTAGCTGGACAGCAGCACGGTGACCGCGACGAAGCGGGCGAAGGCATCGAGATCGAGAAACTCCCCGGACCGCGCTGCGAAGGTGGCGTCGTCGGCATGGGTCAGCAGCCGGGCAAAGGCGATCACCCGCGCCGCCTGGGCCGGTTCGATCCGCGTCTTGGGATCGTAGATGGCATCATAGGAGTCCCAGTCGTCGCCCAGATCGAGGAAGAGTTCGGTGGTCACCGGCTTGAAGATCACCCCGGACCGCGTCCCGAAACGCTCCTCGGCAAACCGGGCATCCAGATTCTCCACCAGCAGGTACACCCCGAGATAGTTGGTGACCGCAGCGCCGGGCGACAGGAACAGCCGGGCGTAGGCGGTCCGGGGTGCGGGCACGCCCGCGGCGCGGTACAGTTCGTAGCCCAGGGCGTCGTGGAGCCCGGAGTCGTCGGTGACGAGATTGGCGAAGTTCAGCGTCGTCCGGCCCGCGAGCGAGGCGCCGGGGACATTCCGGTTCAGGTCCACCTTGAACGGACGCTTGTCGGAACTCTGTGACCGCAGGTAGGTGCCATTGCCCTTGTAGCGGATGCCCGCATCCGGAAAGCGCAGGTCCTCAAACCGCACCTCCCCGCGCACCCAGTCGAACTCGAGTCCGCGGACTCCGGAAAGGCCGCTGCGCCGGGCATTGGGATTGCGCAGTTCAAAGCGTCCGCCGGACCCGCGGCTGCGTCCCAGCGGTTCAATCTGCCTCGGCTCGATCGCCGCCCACTGGTCGGGCTCCAGCCGCAAATGAACGGTCCACACCTGGGTGGTGGTGAAGAGATCCGCCGCCCGGGTCAGCGGGCCGGCCGCCTGGGGGTTTTGCAGGGACCTCCAGGCATTGGTCGGATGCGGTCGCGGTTCGTCGCGGTCCTCGGTGGCGCCCCCCAGGCGTCGCGGTCCCGATGCCGGTCCCTGCCAGCGGGACTCCCGATGCTCCGCCCACCAGCCGCGCAGCGACCAGGCCGACCACCCGATGCTGGCCAGGGCGAACACCAGCGCCCCGAGCGTGCCTGCGATCCGCACACCGGATCCGCCCCTGCCGCCGGTCTTCATGAGAAGCAGCCTACCGCTCCCAAACCGGGACACCAGTCCGGTCCAACGCAAGCGAGCGGGAACCCGAACAGGAGAGGCCTCACAGTAGAGTAGGCGGAAGCCAGAGAGGGCCAGGTGAAGACCGCAGTTGTCATCCCCGGTTTCTGGCTTCCGCCCCTCATCAAACCGGACAGGCGGTTTTCCCGCATCCGGCTTTCCGAGGGTCATTCGGCGCATCGCTTCATCGGCGGGCTGTCCAGGACGCCCCCGCCGGCATCCGGTACAGTCCAAACCGCTCATGGAGTTCCTCGTCGGTATAGCGCGCCCACTGGGCGTGAGAGCACCCGTGTTTGCGCCATAGCCACCGCCGCAGCGTGGTGCGGGTGTAGTAGCCCACCTTGCCCAGCACCCGCGTGCTGTTGGCATAGTGAAAGTATCCCGTCCAGCCCTTGAGGCGCCGGTTGAGTCGAGTCACCACCTCCTCAGGCGAACACCAGTGCGTCCCCCGATTCAGCAGTTCCCGGATCCCGTCCCGAAGCTTCTGTAGGCTCTGGGGATGAGGCTCCACATGCGGATAGTACCGCCCGCGTCGCCCCCGCCGCCAACTGAGCGCAAAGCCGAGGAACCGGATCCCTTCCTGGCGGAGGTCCACCAGTCGGGTCTTCGTCTCGTTGAGCACCAAGCCGCGACGTTCCAGCCATCGTTTCAACCGTTCCATCAGTTCCCCTCCCTGTCCGGGCCGGGCCAGGATCACGAAATCATCCGCGTACCGCACCATGATGGGTTCCAGTTCGCAGCGTTCGTTGACCTCCCAGTCCAACCGGTTCAGGTAGGCGTTGGCCAGCAGGGGCGAGATGACTCCCCCTTGCGGGGTGCCGCAGTGGTTGGCTCCACCGCGCTTCCCGCTCCCGGACCGACCGCCACCCGGCGGTTCCATGATGGGCGCGCGCAGCCATCCGCGAATCAGTTTCAGGATCGCTCCATCACTGATCCGCCGGGCGACCACACGCAGCAATTTTGCATGCGGAATGCTGTCAAAGTAGCCGCTGAGGTCCGCATCAATCACTTCGACGCGTCCACTCCACAGGCCCTCTCGGATGGCATCCAGCGCGTCATGCGCCCCCCGCTTGGGGCGGTACGCATAACTGTGCCGATGACTGTCCGCTTCCAGGATCGGCAGCAGCAGCAGGGCCACGGCCGTCTGGACCACGCGATCTTTCACCGTCGGGATACCCAGCGGCCGTGTTTTCCCCTCGCCTTTGGAAATGTACGCCCGTCGCACCGGACTGGGCCGGTAGCTCTTGGTGCGCAGTGCCGCCAGCAACGAGTCACGCCACTGTTCCCACGCCTCGTCGCTCCGCAGGAAGGCGGCGCATTGCTGCCCGTCCACCCCGGCCGCGCCGTCGTTGTGCGCCACGGAGGCCATCGCCGTTTCCAGCAAGTCCACCCGCAGCAGTTCTCCATAGAGGCTGTAGAACCGGTACCCCGGCTCAGCCTTGGCTTTGCGATAGAGCGTTCGTTGCAGCTTCTGGATCTTTTGGGGGGTTGTTATCCGAGCGAAGAGAGTTTCCTCCTCCCCTCGGCCATCTCCCGATCCCTCGCTGTTCACGTTCGCGTTGACCCAAGTGCCCTCCCTTGGCTCCCCGGCGCTTTTACTCCTCGCCGGATCATCACTACTACGGAGGACTCCGACTGCTCGATCCGCCCCATGGGCCTCGGAGGGGGTGCCTCCTTGGACCCAGGGTTGGGAGGAAATCCCCCCGCGGCCCGAGCTCTCCCAGCTTACCCTGTCATCCCTTCGGATCGTGTCGCCCTCGCTGACCCCGCCGGAATCAACGGCGCCTGTTTGACGATTGGAGGACGCCGCGTGGCAGCCTTCGCCCTCCTTGGAGGGGCTCGGCTTCCGGGGCTGTTTGCTTTCGAGGCTCATTTGATGAGGTTCACTGTCGTTGCGACCCGACCGTTCCTTTCCCCGTCCCGCTTGTGGTTCGGCCTCACGGCCTCATCCCGGACAGGGCGTTTCGGTCGCGAACCGTCTAATTCGACCGGTGGGACTTTCACCCACGAGGATGCCAGCTTCACTGGCGCACCCAAGGACCGCAAAGGCCACGAAGGACAGCAGCTCGCCGAAGAACCATGGGAGGCCCCAACGTGTCCGCCATTGCAGTCTGCGTCTGCGGCCCATCGGATGGGTCAGCGCCGACTCATCACCTGCTCGGAACGAAGTATCCTTTGCGTCCTTTGTGCCCTTCGTGTGAGGCCTCTCCGGTTCACTCGCATACCAGGATTCCCAGGTCTCCGCCGAACCCGGGTCACGGCGGGAAACCGAAGTCCGCACCGTGCAAGGGCCTGGTCCGGCTACTTGCCGCTTGGAATGCGACCTCTCCCGGCTAGTTTTCCCGCATGTCGTCGGTTCTGCCCACACCCTCTGCGGGGAGCGCCTACCGCGGACCGGTCCGCTGGCCTCTTTCCGTGGAAGCCTACCATGGCCTGGGAGAGTTGGGACTCATCCCGGAAAGAACCGAGCTGCTGTACGGCCAGGTATTCCCCAAAATGCCCAAGTCTCCCCTGCATCGCCTGCTGGTGCTGCGTCTGCTGCGATGGCTGCGGGCATCCCTTCCCGCCGATTGCTTCCTTCAGTCGGAGCAGCCCCTGACGTTTGTGGACTCCGAGCCGGAACCGGATGTCTCGGTCGTCCGGGGGTCCGAGGAGGATTTTCCGCGAAGCCATCCAACCACCGCCGAACTGGTGGTGGAGGTCTGTGTGTCGAGCCACGATTATGATCGCGACAAACTGCGGGCGTACGCGGGCGCCGGGGTCCGGGAGGTCTGGCTCGTGCTCGGACCGGAACGGGAGCTGGAGCGGTTCCACCAGCCCGAAGAAGGCCGCTATGCGGAACGGACGGTGTTCTCTGCCGACGCAATCCTCACCAGCACCGCCCTGCCCGGAGTCCGCATCCCTCTCGCGGAGTTGTTTCGCATCTGAGCCTGTCCGGACCCGAGGAACGCCGTTCAGGTCCGTGCGGGGCGATGCCTCCGGGGCGGCGCCCTGCCTTCAGCCCTCGCCCGTCAGCGTTCCACCTTCTCCCCATCCGCCGGCAGGTTCACCTGGCCGGGACGCCCAAGATAGTAGAGCAGGTCGCGGATCTGCTGCTCCTGCAGCGGCCCGAGCAGGCCCTCGGGCATCATCGAGAGATCGGCCTGCTCCACCCGTTCGGTCTCGGCGGCGGTCACCGTGACCAGCTCGTTGGCGGTCTGCAGCCGGACCCCGTTGGCATCCCGGGACTTCAGCACGCCGGTCACCGTACGGCCGTCCCGGGTCTCCACGGTCGTGGCTCGGTATTCGTTCGGGATGACGGCGTTGGGAAACAGAATGTTCTGGAGCAGGTAGTCGAGGTCGCCGCGGTTGGCGCCGGTGATGTCGGGGCCGACCTCCCCGCCCGAATCAAACAGCCGGTGACACTGGGCGCAGATCTGATTGAACACCACCCGTCCGCGACCGGCATCGCCGGGCTGCGAGCCGCCCGCCCAGTACAGGCGCCTCACCCGCTCGATCTCCGCCGTCATGTCCGGACTGGTCTCCTGCATCACACCCCAGATTTCCGTCAGGCGGGCGGCGAGCGTCGTGTCCTTGAGAGTGCGCAACTGGCGGACCAGATCCGCAGTGAGCTGATTGCGGGGCACCGTGCCGGCACCGACGGCCTCCACCAGCGGACGCGCATAGGCGGGCCGTGACGCCAGGGTGTTCAGGGCGTCCCGCCGTTCGCCGGGATCGAGGGACGGGTACACCCCGAGGATGGCCTCCGGCGTGGCTGCGTCGTCATAGGCGGCCAGACCCCGCAGCGAGATCGCACGCACGGCCGGGTCGGACAGCAAGGTGCGGAGCAGGGACGGCAGGTCCGGATCCCGCACCGCGAGCAGGGAGTCCACCGCCGCCCGGCGAGACGGGGCGGGGGCGGCGGCATCCGACGCCGTGGCGCGCAACGCGGATTTCGCCCGCGTGCTGCCGAACTTCAGGGAGAGCGTCTGGGCCAGCGTGCGCACCTCGGCGTTGCCATTGGTGGCCAGCCGCGTCTCGGCGGCATCCCATCCGGCAGGCATCGGCACCGACCGGCGATCACGCATCGCCCCGGAAAGACCGCGCAGGATGTCGAGCTGGAGCTGGGAGTCGTCCGAACTGGCGAGAATCCCGGTGAGCTGCGGCAGGGTGTCCGCAGCCTGTGCGAACCCGGCGAGGGCGCACGCGAGGGATACTGCGGCAACGATGCGGGGAAGGAAGAGGCGCTTCATGCGACGGGAAAGAGTTCGGTCAGCGATGGGTCACCGGGCCGCGAGGCTCCCGGTCGCCAGCCGGCGGACGATGAACTCGCGCACCTTCGGGATGCGGCACGCGCGGAGCAGGGTGAGCGCCCGGTCGGGATCGGTCGCCACCCCGCCTTCGGCCGCGGACCAGTAGAGCGCCGGGAGATTGTGGTCCCCGGCATCCCCGGCGTGTTGCAGCAGGGCGGTCAGGGTGTCCCAGCGCCGCTCCACCGGCTGACGCTGGAGCACGGACGCCATGAAGCGGCGCACCACCGGGGATGATTCGCTCCGGGCGGCCTCGGCCAGCGTGGCCCATCCGGGAATGCCGCCGTCCGCGGCCGGCTGCTCCCCGGCGAGCTGCAGGGACCAGGCCCGCAGCCAGTCGTCACCCGCGGGAATGCGATCCGGGGCGATGCCCCCGGTGAGGTGCAGCGCCCAGAGGCTGCGCAGGCGGGCCGGCGTGTCGGCGCCGCGGCCAGTTGTACCTGGAGCGCCTCGCGCGTGCCTGCGGAAAGCTTTCCGCCCGCGGCCCGCTCCTGGAGCAGCCGCCGGGCGTGACGGCTCATCCATTCGTTCTTGGAAGGCACCCGCGCCACGAGATCGGCATCCGGCAGGGCGGCCAGGTTGGGCCGCGTCGGCGCCGCGCCGCCGTACACCACCTTGTACACGCGACCGTTGGCACGGTCGTGCCCGTCGGGACGGTTGTGGTGGCACTGGTTCTTGTCGTACCAGTCAATGAGGTACATGGAGCCGTCGGGATCCAGGCGCTGGTTCAACGTCTGGCTCCAGGTGTCGTTGAGCATCAGGAAGTCGGCGCCGTGCTTCCCGACATACCCCGAACCGGCGGGCACCGGGAGATCGGTGTTGAGCCGCTGGCCATGGATGTTGCCGATGTAGAGACGGTTCCGGTACTCGGCCGGCCAGCTCGTGCCCAGGTAGGTCATCAGCCCGGCATGCGCGTGTCCACCGCCCGAGGCGTCGCTGCGACCATTGCCGGCGTGCGGTCCCTGCTGTCCGGCATAGTGGACATGATCGGCGACAGTGGTGATGTCCTCATAGACGAACGGGAACACCGGCTTGCCGCCCCGTGGATCCCGGTAGCGCGTGTTGCGGGCGGTTTCGGACCGGTTGAAGCAGTAATGCTCGCCCCCCTGGCGGGTGATGCGCGCGCCCTGGACCATGTGGAACAGGTGGGGAATCACGCACATCTCCGCCCACAGGTTTCCGTGCTCGTCGAAGTCAATGCCCCAGGGATTGGAGCCGCCCTCGGTGAAGATCTCGAACTGGTGCCGGACCGGATGGTACCGCCAGACGGCGGCGTCCACCCACTGGCGGTCGGCCGCCGGCGTGCCGGGACGCCCGACGTTCGAGGGACAGAACACGCCGTGGCAGCCGTAGAGCCATCCATCCGGACCCCAGGTAAACGTGTTCAGCGTCTCGTGGGTGTCGGCGGTGAAGTTCCATCCATCCAGGAGCACCCGGGGCTCGCCGCCCGGCTTGGGCGCATCGCCCTCGGCGACCGGGATGAAGAGCAGATAGGGCGCGGCGCCGACCCAGAGGCCCCCAAAGCCGTACTCGATTCCCGAGACCAGATTCAGCCCCTCCAGGAACACCGTGCGCCGGTCCAGGCGGTGATCCCCATCGGTGTCTTCAAACACCAGGATGCGGTCGTGCCCGGCGAACAGATCCTTCTGGATCTGTTCCGGCGTGGCGTCGGGCGGAGGGCTGCCGACCCGGCGTGGATAGGTGATGCCTTCCACCACCCAGAGGCGGCCGCGGTCGTCATCGCAGAAGGCGATGGGCTGCCGGACCTCCGGCTCCGCCGCCGCCAGGTGCAGGGCAAACCCGGGCGGAAGCGTGGCCGCCTTCACCGCAGCGTCCGGGGACAGTCCGGCAAAGGCCACGGCATCCGCCGGGGGCGGCTCCGGAGGCTGCTGCGCGGGGAGTGAATATGCGAGGGGCGCGGCGGCGGCGACGGCGGCCGCGGCGAGGAATCGGAGACGGCGGGTCACGGGAGGTCAGGGTGCGGTCACGCGCCAGAAGGCAGCGGCCCCCGCGGGCAGCGGAAGCACGATCGAGTCGCTGTCATTGGCCATGACAAAGGATTGTACCGCGGCCCAGGCCCCGGAGGCCAGGGTGTCGCGGCGTTCCATCGTGACGGTCACCCCGGCCTTCGCCTTCACCTCCAGTTGCAGGTTTCCGTCGGCCACGGCCAGTCGGATCTCAGGGGTGACCTGGGGCGGCGGGAGATCCGCCGGGTCGGAAAGGTCCGGGATGCCGTCGCGGTCCGCGTCGTTGGCATCGGCGATGAACAGATCCCAGACGTCGTATTCCTCGGTGAACGGGGTGCCCGGATCGCCGTCGGCGAAGAAGAAGGTGCCGGAGTATTGCGGACGCCTCGGGATGCGGCTCACGGGGAACTCCACGCCCTCGATGTCGAGCGACCCCAGGACATCGAACGCCACGTCCCCGGGACCGGTCCACCGGGCCGCCGACCGGATCAGGGTGCCATTCTCGGCCAGCCGCAGGGGAAACGGCCCCTCGAACTTCTGATCGGGAATCCCGGACCGCTGCGTCTGAATCCGGGCCTCCACCAGGGCGCCCACCTCCGTGGGCGGCGTGTAGCTCAGCGTGCCGCGGTAGTGCTGGATTTCAAAGGGCACCGTAAAGCTCAGGGTGCCGAGCAGGTCACCCACCGTGCCGTCGAACTCCAGCCGCACCCCGCCCTCCGCGCTGCCGGACGCCCGCGCCCAAGTGGCGGTGGCCGAGAGGTTGACGAGTCCGAACTCCAGCGCCGCCGCGGTGGTGGCGCCCACCGCCCGGTCCACCTCGAAGAAGTCGGTGAGGAAGTTGAGGTTCTCGTCGCCGGCGGAGGGAATGTCGATCAGGAGGATTCCCTCCGCGATCTCCCCCGTTTCCAGGTTCTCAATCTGCAGGATGGACTGGTAGCCGATGGTTCCCTCCAGCAGATACCACTCGCCGTTGAAGGACTGGACCACGCCCTCCGCGTCGAGGTCCGAGGTGGACTGGACGCGAAACGTGGTGCCCACCAGGTCCGTCCCCACCGATTCCCGGGTGCGGATGGAGATGCTGGCCATCTCGAACGAGGCCTCATTGGCCCGGAGGAACTGGAGGGAAAGGCAGGAGAGGGCGAGGACGGTCCGAAGGGATGGCATGCGCAAGCCATCTCCCGCCAGACGCGCCCTGGGCAAGCGGGAAATGGCATCGGGAAATGGCATCTCGGGCATGCGGACACCAGGGACTGGCCCACGCGCATCCCGACCGGGTGGCCGCCATGCAGGCCCACATCGAAGTCCTGGGGAAGGAGGTGACCAGGCCGCTGGCCCTGATGTCCCTTGCCAAGGTGGGACCCGGCGCAGGAGCAGCAGCGTGACGGTTCACGGCGCCGGGGGCACTGACAGCCGCGCCTGGCAGCGATACAGCAGGCGCGGGTGGTCGCCATAGCCGCCCATGCCCCGATGCAGGACCTGCAGGTTGTCCATCAGCACCAGATCGCCCTCACTCCAGCGGTGCTCATGAATGCCCACCCGGGTGACGGACGCGTCAATGAGCGACTGAACCTGGCCCCAGAGCGTGCCGTCCGCACGCTGGATGCCGGAGGAGGAGTCCGGGAGGTACAGGGCGATGCGGCCGGAGACCGGATGCGGGAGACACACGGGATGGCGCACGTCGGGGGGCAGTTCTTCTGGCGTCGCAGACTTGAAGTCGCTGATCTCCGAGGCGCGCACCCAGATGTACGCCCCGGATAGCGATTCGCGGTCGGAGGCCGGCAGCGACTCGTACGCGGCGCACCCGTCGAGCAACCCGGTATTGCCCCCCACCTGGGGCACCCGGACGCTGCTCAGGAAATTGACGATGGCGTTGCGGCCGGGACTCCAGAAGTCGCCGTCGTGATGCCAGTACTCGGCGAACCGCATCGAGGGGATGATGCTGCCGTCGGGGCGGAGGTTGCCGACACGGGTGATGGACGGGAAACCGGGTTCGGGATTGGAAAGCGCGAGTCCGGGGGGCAGCTCGATGACCTCGCCCCAGCGTGCGGCAACAGCCCGCAGTTCGCCCGGAGTCACGGGCTGCTCCACCAGGCAGAGGACCCCGTGACGCACCAGCAGGTTCCGGAGCTGCTGCAGTTCGGCGGGGGTCAGATCGGGAACCCGGCGTTCCAGCCGGATGCGAATCCCGGGGTTGCGGGAATGGGCAAGGGCGTCGGTCGGTGAGATGGCGTTCATGGGGCGGGGGTGGGAGTCGGCGTTGGCTTCGGCGTCGGAGTGGGGCTCGGGCCACGCGAGGGTTCTTCGGCCTCGAGCCGGGCGCGCAGCATCTCCATCCAGAGGGAGCGCGACGGGTCGTCAAACAGCTCGAGGTGGCGGGCCTCCATGACACGGCTGACGGCGGCGGGACCCAGAAAGGGCTTCCAAAGGCTCTGGCGGTCGTGGTCCGCGGTGAACACGGCGAGCACCGGGCCCTCGTAGGGCCGCGGCACGTAGGAGCGGCTGAGGCGGCGCGCGGCATACCAGAATGCCGGCCAGCGGTTGCCCGGGAGCAGGCGGGTCGAGACCGGGTTGGGGTGCCGGCCGTGAAGGTGGACGAGATGATACACGGTCCACTGCCGGATGCCGGCCAGCGCGTCCCGGAGCCATCGGGGGGTCCAGGCCAGCAGGCGATCCCGCAGACCGCGGGCATTCCGGTCGCGGCTCCGGCGGCCCTCCTCCACGGCGGCCGTCAGCGGATCATCGGTCGGTTCACTCGGATCCAGCAGGAAGAGGAGCTCGACCTCCTCGCCGTTGCGCCGCAGTTGATGCGCGATCTCGAGGGCGATGAGGCCCCCGAAGGAGTAGCCGGCCAGACGGTAGGGACCGCGGGGCTGGACGGCGCGGATGCCTTTCAGGTGGATTTCGGCGAGGTCCGCCATCGAACGGGCCTGAACAAAGCCGCTGCCCTGAGCCCATTGGGAAACTGCATAGAGCGGGCAGTCGGCAGCCCACAGCCCCCGGCGTGCCATCCGCAGGTCCACATTGCTGAAGAACACCGGGGAACGGCGGCCCTGCTGCGAGAGTGGAAAGACGAAGGCGCCATTGCCGAGATCGTCGGGGCACTCGCGGACCCGGTCCACGCGCGCGGCCAACTGCGACAGCGTGGGCGCCTCAAACACCAGGCGCACCGTGATCGAGATGCCAAACACCGACTCCACCTCCAGGATCATGGTGACCGCGGACAGCGAGTCGCCGCCCACCGAGAAGAAGTGGTCGTGCCGTCCCACCGGCCGGATGTTCAGCGTCTGTTCCCAGATCTGGATCAGGGTCCGTTCGGTCGGCGTGATGCCGGCGGCATCCGGTACCGGGGGGGTGCCGGACGTCACGGGTGCGGACGCGGTGGCCCGGGCCCGGATCGCCTTCCGGTCCACCTTGCCGGAGGCCGTCAGGGGCAGGGCGCCGACGACGACGAACCGGGACGGGATCATGGCGGACGGCAGGAGACGGGCGAGATGCTGTCGGAGGTCCTCGGAGGTGACCACGCCTCCCGGGCGGGCCACCACGGCCGCCACCAGGGAGCGCGGGCCCTGCGTGGTGGCATACCAGGTGGCCGCCGCCTGGGCGATGCCCGGATGGCGCAGGAGGGCGGCCTCCACCTCCATCGGCTCAATCCGGACCCCGTGAACCTTGATCTGGTCGTCATTGCGCCCGAGGTAGTGCAGGACGCCCTCCGCATCGCGCACAACGAGATCCCCCGTGCGGTAGCACCGCCCCGCCCCGGGAAAGGGCTCGGTGAACCGTTCCCGCGTCAGCGCTTCCTTCCCGCGGTATCCCCGGGCCACGGCGTCGCCGCCGATCCACAACTCGCCCTCGGCGCCGTCGGGAACGGGAGCCTGGTGTTCATCCAGGACCAGCGCCTCCACCGCGGTCAGCGGACGCCCAATCGGCGCGGAGACCGGGGAGCGGCAGGGCGTTTCCTCCGCGCGGGCCTCCAGCCGGAAGCCGGTGGCCCACACGGTCGTCTCGGTGGGGCCGTACAGGTTCCAGACCGAGTCCCCCACGGACGCCAGACGCCGCGCCAGTGCCGGCGCGATCGCCTCCCCCGTGGTCACCGCCACACGGAGTCGCGGGAAGTCAGGCACCTCCGCCAACACCAGCGACCACACCGAAGGGCCGGTCTGGAACACGGTGATCCCCTCCTGACGCAGCTCCTGGGCGAGGCGCCGGGGCTCCAGGAGCAGGCTGCGGTCGCGGAGAACCACCTGCCCGCCGGCGATGAGCGGCAGAAACAGCTCCGCCACCGAGATGTCAAAGGCGAGGGTCGAGATCGCCAGATAGCGGTCGGACTCCGCGAACCCGATCCATTGCCGGACGGCCGCCAGCAGGTTCACCACGCTGCGGTGCTCCACCTCGACCCCCTTGGGTTCGCCCGTGCTTCCCGAAGTGAAGAGGACATAGGCCAGGCGCCGTCCGCCCGGGGCGTCCGGCGGGGACCGGGTGGGGACGGCAGCGGCATCCCCGGGCGCCCTCCCGGGCGCGAACAGGGATTCCACGGGCATCCAGCGGACGTCCCCCGGCATCGCCCGCGCCACGGATCCCAGGCCGGAGATCAGGCTCTCGTGGCCGAGAACCCGCGCGCAACCGGCAGCCGCCACGGTCCTCGCGATCCGGTCGGGAGGGTCGTCCGGATCCAGGGGCACGTAGCAGCCTCCGGCCCGGAGCACACCCAGCAGGACCATCGGAAGGTCGGTGTTCCGGTGCACC
>JAFLEG010000259.1:3320-6507 GCA_017302195.1 Verrucomicrobiota bacterium | reverse complement strand
CATGACCCGGGCCCGGTCGGGCTCGGTGTCGGTGGTGGATGCCCGCGGCCGGCTGGTGGGCGTGTTCACCGACGGCGACCTGCGGCGCCACATGGCGTCCGATGAACATGCCCTGGACCGCCCGCTGCGGGCCGTCATGTCCCGCCGCCCGGTGCACATCCGCGAGGAGGTCCTGGCCATCGAGGCGCTGCGGCTGTTTGACCGGCGGGCGATTGACGACCTGATCGTGGTCAACGCGCGCCGGGAGCCGGTCGGCCTGGTGGACTCCCAGGATCTGCCCAAGCTGAAATTGATGTAGCCCGCCGGCGCCCCCGTCCCTTCTGCTTCCCATGACCCCAATTTCCCAGGAACTGGCCCGGTGCATTGATCACACCCTGCTGCGTCCCGAGGCCACCGCCTCGGACATCGAGGGGCTGTGCACCGAGGCCCGGGCCCACGGATTTCACTCGGTGTGCGTCCACGGGTCCCGGGTGGTCCAGGCGGCGCATCTCCTGACCGATTCCGCCGTGAAGGTGGCGGCCGTGGCCGGCTTCCCGCTGGGCGCGACGGAGGCCGACGTGAAGCGCTTCGAGTGCGAATCCCTCATTGACCTCGGGGCGCAGGAACTGGATGTGGTGCTGAACATCGGCCGGCTCAAGGATGGCGACGACCGCTACGTGTTCCGGGAGCTGCGCGACCTCGTGGAGGCGGCCGACGGCGTGCCGGTGAAGGTCATCCTCGAATGCGCGCTGCTCACCGACGAGGAGAAGCGCCGGGCGGCCTCGCTGGTGGTGGAGTCCGGCGCGGCGTTCGTGAAGACCTCCACGGGCTTCGGTCCGGGCGGCGCCACGGCGGAGGACGTGGCGCTGCTGCGCTCCGTGGTCGGGCCCAAGATCGGGGTCAAGGCCTCGGGCGGGATCCGCGACACCGCGACCGCATTGGCCCTGCTCGGCGCCGGCGCCACGCGGCTGGGCACCAGCTCCGGGGTGGCCATTGTCCGGGGGGATTGCGGACACGTCCGGACGGGGCTATTGAGCGGGGTCTCAATTCACCCCCGCTCCCATGGCTGACATCACCGTCCACTTCGCGACCAACCGCGAGGAAACCCGCGGCCGGATTCCCTTCGGTCCCCGCCTCAATCCCAAGTCCCCGCTCTACCTGCGCTATGGCCGGGCCGAGGTGAGCCCGCCGTCCGTCCGCCGCGACGGCTACAAGCTCGCCAAGGTGGTGGTGGCCCCGGAGAGCATCCCGGGGATCACCACGGGCGCGGAGGCCCCGGTGAAGCTGGGCAGCGAGTCGGTGTTCGACGGCCTACGGCAGCGGCTGATCGCCGGCAAGGCGGACCTGCTGGTCTTCATCCACGGATACTCCTGCGACTTTGAGACCGCGATGGAACGCGCGGCGCAGTTGAAGGACCGGTGGAGCACCGCGGAGCGTCCGCTGGAGATCGCCGTGTTCAGTTGGCCGGCGGACGGCACCATGGTGCCGTGGATGAGCTATGCCTCGGACCGCGATGATGCGCGCAGTTCGGCCAAGGCCATCGCCCGGGCGCTGCTGCGCTTCGTGGACTACGTGAAGGGGCTCGACCGCGCCGAGTGGTGCAATGCGCGCATGCATCTGGTCACCCACAGCATGGGCAACTATGCCTTCCGCAACGCCCTGCAGGCCATGCGAAGCGACCTGGGCGGACGGCTGCCCCGGCTCTTTGAGAACGCCTTCCTCATGGCGGCCGACGAGGACAACGACGCCTTCGAGCTGGAGGACAAGTTCATGCACCTCCCGGATCTGGCCCACTCGGTCCAGGTGTACTTCGCGCGGAATGACGGCGCCCTGACCATCAGCGACGTCACCAAGACGCATCCTGACCGTTTGGGCAGCACCGGCCCCCGGACCCTCACCCAGTTGCCCCAGAAGGTCACGCTGGTGGACTGCACGCAGGTTTCCGGCACCGGCCTGGGCGAGGCGAATCATCAGTACTACCGCCAGCGTCCCGAGGTGCTGGCCGACGTGCAGGCCGTCCTGGCGGGCCTGCCGCCCGACCAGATTCCCAACCGGGAGTTTCTGCCCGACAAGCGCGCGTTCCGAATCCGGGCCGCGCCCTGAGCGAGGCGGGCAGCCCGGAGGGACGAGCTTCGCGAGTCCTCAAACTCCCCCGCAGCGCCTGTGGAGTCGCTGCGGGGAACGGGGGAAGGGTTGCGAGATGGGGCCGCCCGCTTGGTGCGTTGTTCGTCCACCAGCGCAGCGGAGTTGAATGGGGGCGAGGTGGAACGCGCCACCAAGGATTGGCAGGGACGGGCTTCCGCACGTCCCAAACTTACTCCGCGGCGTGCGTAGAGTCGCTGCGGGGAACGGGGGAAGCATTGCGCGATGGGGACGCCCGTTGGGCCCGCCATTGATCCACGGTCGCAGCGGAGTGACAAGGGGTCGCGGTGGAACGCGTGCCGCGATTGGAGTTCACAATTCCCTGACAAATCGGGTGCCGCCGCCGGGGAGGATCGGATACGAACTCGCCGGACCCTGTGGACCCTTCCCGTCCCCCATCGCTCAACCGACAACTGGCATTGATCCTCCTTCCAGTCCTGGGACTGGCGGTCGCGGGCGTGGTGGCCTTGTCCCGTGACCGGGCCGCGGTGGAGGCCGAGGCCCGCCGGAGCGCGGAGACGGTCGCGCGGGATCTCGCACTGCGCCTGACCCGGACGCTCCCGTCGGAACTCTCCATGGTCACGCTGGCGGGCAACCTGTGGTTTGGCGATGGGGTCGTTGGGCGACACCCACCGCCATGGCCGGGGAGCGAGGATCTGCTTCCCACAGGGCAACTTCCGGGCCGCCGGGTCTTGGAGGATGTCCTCGCCCGGTATCCGATGCCGGCCTGGGAGTTTCTCCCGACGACCCTGCAGTTCGAGGCGGACGGGCGCCTCGCGGATCCGCCCCCGGTGACCGAGGTTCCCCACCCGCCGTCCTGGGTCTCACGTCTCCCTGCCGACGCGGCGTGGATTGCCGGGGGTGGTTCCGAGCGGATGCCAGCGCTCGAATCGCTGACCTCCCGCGTCGCCGATCCGGCCTTCGCGGCTCTGGTTCGCTGTGAGCGGGAGCTTTCCCGGGTTCGGGAGGAGTCAGCATCCGGAACGGCCCGGGAAAAGATACAAGGGCTGCTGGCGGTCGGGCAGCGGGCCATTGGGGACCAGGTGGTCACCGCCACCGGAACCCC
>JAFLEG010000259.1:2209-3310 GCA_017302195.1 Verrucomicrobiota bacterium | reverse complement strand
TCGGAGTTTGGACCCGGAGGCGCCGCTGGATGCCGACTGGTTCCCGCTGGTTCAGGGACTGGTGCTGACCCAGCCCTCATTCTTTTCCCCATGGGTGCTGGATCAGGCCGGACAGATGACCACCCACCCTGCCGCGGACGCGGGCCGGCGGGCCGTGGCGGAGCTCATGGCCCGCTGGCAGAGCGATCAGCGGCGTCGGGCTCTGGCAGCGCGGTTGTCGGAACTCATGCCGTGGACGTCGGCGACCCTGACGAATGCCTGGATCCGGCAGGACTCCGAGGCATGGCTGGTCGTCGTGCATCCCGTGGAATCCGTCGGCAGGATGTCATCCAAAGAGATCCGGATCTCTGTCACCAACACGCTCCCGGTCGCCCAGGCGTTCCCGGACAGGCTCCTGGGTCCGGCCATCGAACGGGCCGTGTCGGTGGTTTCGATCACGGAGGGCCGGGATCAGCGGATCCCTCCCGCGCTGCCGGCCGGACTGACCCTGGCCTTTGAGATCGAGGGCCGGCCCATTCCGGGCATTCCCGCTCCCTGGGCCGGGGTGTGGACCAATCCGGTACCCGTACTGGCCACGGCCTCGGGCGAATTCCTCCAGGAGGCCTTGTCGGAGCAGGGGCGTATGGATCCCTGGCCCAGCCGTCCGCGCTTCACGGTGCGGGTGCTGTTGTCCGATGCCGCGGCACTCTTTGCCTCCCAGCGACGGCAGCAACAGCTTTTCGGCGGCATGATCCTCGCCACCGCCAGCGTCGCCGGACTCGGGGTCTGGCAGGCTCACCGGGCCTTCCGGCGCCAGTGCGCGCTGGCCGAACAAAAGTCGAACTTCGTCTCCAGCGTCTCCCATGAGCTGCGCGCCCCGCTGGCGAGCATGCGGCTGCTGGCCGAGGGGTTGGCCGGCGGACGGGTGCAGGACGACGCCAAACGGCGCGAGTACGCCGGGTTCCTGCTCCAGGAAACGCGCCGGCTCGGCGGTCTGGTGGAGAACATCCTGGACTTTCCCACGCAGTTCCCCGGCGCCACCGTCATCAAGCTGGAAGACAACTACCGCTCGACGCAGGAGATCCTCGACACCTCCAACGCGCTGATGCTGGACGCGACGCG
>JAFLEG010000259.1:0-2199 GCA_017302195.1 Verrucomicrobiota bacterium | reverse complement strand
CCGCATGGAGCAGGGGCGTCAGCAGTACGAATTGGAGCCGATGGATGTGGTCCGGTGGCTCCGGGAAACAACGCGTCTGATGGAACCGCTGGCCGGGGAACGCGGCGTGGCGATCGTGTGCGCCCTGCCACCGGATACGGCCGGGCGTGCGGAACCATGGACCGCGACCTGGGATGCCCGGGCCATGCAGCAGGCCCTGCTCAATCTCCTGGACAATGCACTGAAGCATTCCCCGGCCGGCAGCACGGTGCGTGTTGAGCTGGAGCGGACGGAGTCCTTGCCGGTCCGCTTTCACCTCCGGGTGCGGGACCAGGGTCCGGGGATCCCGGCCGAGGATCACGCGCGGATCTTCGAGCGCTTCCACCGTCGGGGATCGGAGCTGCGCCGCGAAACCCAGGGCATCGGGCTGGGACTCAGCATCGTGCGTCACATTGTGGAGGCCCATGGCGGACGCGTGTGGGTGGAGAGCGAGGTCGGGCGGGGGCGGTCTTCCATGTGGAGATTGCAGAGCGTCCGCCGGGAGAGTGGCCATGGCCCGCATCCTGATCATTGAGGACGAGCGGGCGATGCGGACCGTGCTGGCGGATCTGCTCGCTGCGGAGGGCCACCGCGTCCTCACCGCCGCGGATGGCGCGCGGGGACTGGCCTGCGCGCTGGAACAGGATCCGGACCTCATCCTGCTCGACGTGATGATGCCGCGGCTCGACGGCTTTGCCCTGGCGTCCGAGCTGCGCCGGCTGGGCCGGTCGGCGCCGGTGCTGATGCTGACCGCCAAGGGGCAGGTGGAGGATCGGGTGCGGGGCCTCGACTCGGGGGCCGACGACTACCTGGTGAAGCCGTTCAGCGGCGAGGAACTGCTGGCCCGGACCCGGGCCCTGCTGCGGCGCCAGAAGGGCTCCCGTAGCGCCGCGCCGGACCGGCTGCAACTGGGCGACACCACCGTGGACTTTGTCCGCATGCAGGCCCGGAATCCCCGCGGACCGCTCCACCTCACCGCCAAGGAGTTCGCCCTGCTGCGGCTGCTGGCCGGCGCGGCCGGCGAGCCGGTGACCCGCGAGCGGGCCCTGGATGTCGTGTGGGGTGTCGCCGCCTTCCCGACCACCCGCACCGTGGACACCCATGTGTCGAGCCTGCGTGCCAAGCTGGAGCCTGACCCGGAGCATCCGCGATTCCTCAAGACGGTCCATGGCGTGGGGTACCGACTGGAGTGCTGACGCCATGAAACGCGGGGTCAACAACGAAGGCGCAACGACGCCAAGGAAGACCGGGAAGGATGCCCGCTTCCGGAAATTCCCGCGTTCCCTTCACCTTCGCGTCTTCGCGCCTTCGTTGTTCGATCCTCCCTTCCCACGCCTCGGTCGAATTGACAAATCCCTGACAACCTCCGCCCAGCGCCGGCCCAAGCTGTCCGCAACACTGAATGCCATGAAGACCTGGATTCTCCTGTGGAGCCTGCTGTTCACCGCCCTGGGCGCCACCGCCGCCGACCCGCTGACCGAAGCCCTGCAGCGCGGGCTGCTTGCCGAGGAGGCCCAAAAGGACCTGACCGCCGCCGCCAGCGCCTACCGCGAAGCAATCGAGTTGGGCGACCGCCAGCGGACGATGGTCGCTACTGCGCTCTTCCGCCTGGCCGAGGCCGAGCGCGCCCTCGGACGGACCAACGAGGCGTTGACCTGGTACCGCCGACTGATGCGGGAGTATCCCGAGGCGACCAATCTCACGGCGCTGGCGGAACGGAGGCTTCTGAACAGCAATTCTACAGACAATGAATTGTTCGCCAGACTGCGCACCGATCTGACCGAGAAAAGGGAGATCTTGCGGGCGTTTCAGGAAGAGCGGCAACGGTATCTTGCTTTGACGAACGATGCCTTTGCCCTGGCTCTCGCGTTGAAGGCATTCCATTCAACGCTTGGATTGGAAAAGCTGATTGGCCGGATTCAAGAGGTTGAAGTGGAGCTGGAGGCGCTAAAGCTGCGCAAGGACTCCAATGATCCTGAGCGACGGCGTATCGAGGCGACAGTTGCCGAATTGCGAGTGCTGGCGGCGGCAGAGAATGCAGCAATCCTTCGCCGCCTTGCAGCGAGAGAGGTGGAGCATGCAAAGGCGATTGGCACGCAGGAGGAGGTTTTGGCGCGATTCGCCAGCAAGGGCGAGTTCCCATCTCCGGTTAACTCTCCTCCAGCCGGTCCTGAGAAGCTG
>JAFLEG010000258.1:5640-6508 GCA_017302195.1 Verrucomicrobiota bacterium | reverse complement strand
GAATCGCCCTCCCGTGCCGGTGCCGTTTATTCCGGCCGACCCGACCATTCCCGAAGTGGCGGCATGGTTGGTCAATTCAACGACGGATGATCCGGACATCCCGGCCAACCAGCTCACCTATACCAAGCTCGGCGGTCCGGCGACCATGACTGTCAGTGCGTCCGGGCAGATCGCATGGACTCCCACCGAGACCCACGGGCCGGGCAATTTTCTGGTCACCATCCTGGTCGAGGACGACGGCACGCCGGTACTTCGGGCCACCAACACTTTCCTCCTCGGAGTGGTGGAGTCCAACACGCCGCCGTCGCTCATTCCTCCGGCGTCGCTTGCGGCTATGGAACTCTCGCCCTACTCCGGCCAACTGGGCGCCAGCGATCCCGACCTTCCTGCGAATGCCCACCTGTTCGCCCTGCTGAATGGACCTTCCGGACTCACCGTGTCCCCGTCCGGGACGGTGGCCTGGACTCCAACCGAGGCCCAGGGACCCGCCAATCAGGTGGTGACGGTTCTCGTCACCGACATCCCGGCAGAGGGGGTCACGCCGATCACCTCCACCAACAGCTTCACGCTTGTGGTGGGTGAAACAAACACCGCACCGGTGTTTGGAACCATCACCGATCCCACCCTGGACGAGTTGACCCCGCTCAGCCTGACCCTCACGGCCTCCGACAGCGATCTGCCGGCAAACACACTGACCTTCTCGAAGGTCAGCGGGCCGGCCGGCCTGACCGTGTTGCCGGGCGGCCAGGTCCAATGGACCCCCACTGAACTGCAGGGCCCCTCCACCAACACGGTCGAGGTCTCCGTCAGCGATGGCGGCAGTCCGGCTCTGACCGCCACGGCCACCTTCCAGATCAGCGTCACCGAA
>JAFLEG010000258.1:0-5630 GCA_017302195.1 Verrucomicrobiota bacterium | reverse complement strand
CGGCGCCCACCACCACGCCACTCTCCCCTGCACCGGCGGACGAGCTTGTGGCATGGTCAGTGACCGTACCGGCTTCCGATTCGGATCAGCCCACCAACAGCCTGGCCTTCGAACTGATCACCCATCCCTCCGGTGCCACCCTGAGTCCGGCGGGCGTCATTTCCTGGACGCCACCCGAAGACAGCGGCCCGGGAACCCACGGGTTTTCCGTGCGGATCACCGACAATGGCACTCCCACCCAAAGCACCACCAACACCTTCACCGTGCAGGTCCGGGAGGTGAACACCGCCCCCAGCCTTGTGGTGCCCCCCACACAGACACTTGATGGCATCAATCCGCTCTTGCTTGCACTCACCGCAGCGGACTCCGACCTGCCGGCCAACTCCCTGACCTATGAGCTGGTCAGCGGTCCGGTCGGACTCACAGTTTCAGCGACCGGCCAGGTCGAGTGGGCCCCATTGCCCGCCTACAATGGATCCACCAACCCGGTGGTGATCCGTGTCAGCGACAACGGCTCACCCTCGATGAACGACACCGAGACCTTTCTGGTCGTGGTGTCCACCCCCACCACGCGGCTGGTCTGGGAGATCGGGGTGGATGATGCGGCGCCCACGGCTCCGGATGCGGAGTTCGGCGTCGCCAACGGCAGTGCCGACGGCGCGCCGGGATCGGTCACACGGATCTCCGGAGATCCCGCCTACAACGCCGGCAGCAATCCCGGTCCCGATGACCACTACTATTTCAGCGGGGACTATGCGTCGGGATACAACGGCCTCGCCGCGGTGCTGAACGTGCCCAATGACGAGCCCGCCGCCGCCTGGGAAGGCCGACTGACCACCGCCGACCCTTCCAACCGCTTTCACTTCCAGCTCAACAGCGGCCAACTGGGCCTGAATGCCCGCCTGCTCCTCACGGTGCACCTGCCCGAGGGCGGTTCCAACCTGGAAGGATCTCCGGTCCCCGGATTCTCGGAGCACGAGGTCTTGATCCGGCTCGTCAACGGGACGGGAGAGACCACCCTGCTCTCCTCGAATCTGGTCACCTCCGAAACCAACATCATCCTGGACCTCCCGGCGCTCTCCACCGGGGCCACGGTCGGCCCCAATGCCATCGAGATCCTGCGGACGGGCCCCTCCGCCGCCGGAACCGATCACTGGCTGGCCTTCGACTACCTCCGGCTCGAGTCTCTATTCGATGCCAATACGCCCCCGCTGCTGCAATCCCTCGCGGACAGTTCGGTGGATGAGCTGAACCTGCTCACTCTGAACCTCACGGCGTTGGACGGAGAAACCCCGCCGGCCAACCTGCTCTTCAGCCTGCTGTC
Source organism: Verrucomicrobiota bacterium (assembly GCA_017302195.1). Classification (GTDB taxonomy): domain Bacteria; phylum Verrucomicrobiota; class Verrucomicrobiia; order Limisphaerales; family UBA9464; genus UBA9464. Next base: position 4,306 of record JAFLEG010000258.1, on the reverse strand, counting down.
CGGACCTGCCGGAGCCCAGGTGACTCCGCAGGGGCAGATTCTCTGGATGCCTTCCGAACTCCAGGGTCCCTCCACCAACATCATCGAGGTGCAGGTCTCCGACGACGGCGTGCCCCCGCTCAAGGCGACCAACAGCTATGTGGTCGTGGTGCACGAGGTGAATGCGCAGCCCACGATCACCCCGCCGACGCCGCCAGTGATCGCCGAGGGACAGGAATTGACGCTCAGCCTGTCCGCCACCGACTCCGACAATCCCGCGAACACGCTGACCTTTGAGAAGCTCGCCGGGCCGGCGGATCTCGTGGTCACCCCGGGGGGGGTGGTCGAGTGGCACACGGATGAAAGCACCGGCCCCTCCGGCAATGTGGTGACCGTCCGGGTCACCGACGACGGCGAGCCGCCATTGTCGGCCACGAACTCGTTTGTGGTCACCGTTCAGGAGGTCAACCAACTGCCGGACTTCCCCGCCATTGAAGACCAGACGGTGGACGAATTGACCCTGCTCAGCCTGAACCTGGTGGCCTCCGATCCGGACGTGCCCGCCAACGCGGTGACGTACGCGCTGGTGTCGGGTCCTTCCGGGATGACGGTCACCTCCGCCGGCCTCCTCACCTGGACGCCCACGGAGGCCCAGGGACCGTCCACGGCGGTCGTGCGTGTCCGCGCCACGGACAATGGCCTGCCGAGCCTCAGCCGGACCAACCAGTTCAACGTCCAGGTCAACGAGGTCAATCTCCCGCCCTCGATCACCTCCGTGGGCACCCAGAGTGTGGCCGGCGGTGGCACCTTGAGCCTGGCCCTCTCCGCCAGCGACCCGGACTCGCCGGCGAACACGCTGAGCTTCAGCCTGGCATCCGGACCCGCGGGCCTGACCGTGACCAGCGGCGGCGCGATCACCTGGACGCCCGGCAGCGCGCAGATTCCCTCGACCACCACCGTCAAGGTGCGGGTGACCGACAATGGGACGCCGCCGGCCAGCAGCACCAACCAGTTCACAGTCAATGTCACCGGATCCGTGCCGCGATTCGTCTGGCAGATCGGCACCGACAACGGCTCCAACGGTGAGTTTCCGTCCGCAACGGGCGGCAACCAGGTGGCTCCCGGCTCCCCCACTGTCATTGATGACGACTACTACGCGGCGGGAACCTACCCATCCGGATTCAACGGCCTGGCCTCGGCGCTGACCGTCTCCTCCGATGAGGCAAACCCGGGCAACTGGGAAAAGAGCCTGACCGCCACAGATCGGACCAACCGCTTCCACTTCGTCCTCCACAGCACCCAGGTGGCGCCGAACTCCATGATGCGCCTGATCACCGACTTCTCCAACGGGGGCAGGCAGAATGGATCCACCTGGCTGGATTTTGGCTCTCACGACATCGTCATCCGGTTCCGCAATCAGTCCGGAAGCTCGCTGGTGGTCTGGTCGGGAACCATCACTGCGGCATTCAGCAACGTCGTGCAGATCCCGCTGAGCAGCGTCAATGCGTCGGCTGGCGCCAACACCCTGGAGTTTGTCCGCACTGGCCCCAACGATGCCCCCTACAGCTACTACGCAGGATTTGACCATGTGCGGCTGGAGGTGGATGCCGGCGGCAATCAGCCGCCGGTCTTTCCGCAATCGGATCCCATCCTCGCCGACGAGGGAGTCCCGCTCAGCATCCCTGTCGGTGCCACCGACAACGACACCCCCACCGCACAGGTCATCCACGCCCTGATTTCCGGTCCTTCCGGAGTGGCTGTCTCCAGCAGCGGCCTGTTGACCTGGACGCCGGGTGAAACCTTCGGCGGCACCACCCAGACCGTGCGGGTGCGGGCCACCGATGCCGGGATTCCCCCGCAGTCCTCCACCAACGTCGTGACCCTTGTCGTCCGGGAGGGCAACCTGCAGCCCAGCCTTGGAAGCATCAGCACCGTGACGGTGGATGCCCTCACCCCGCTGTTGCTCCAGCTCAGCGCTGCTGACCCTGACATTCCCGCGAATGACCTGCTCTTTGACAAGGTCTCCGGCCCTCCCTCGCTCGTGGTCTCTCCCGACGGGATCGTGAGCTGGACCCCGCAGCCCTCGGAGATTCCGTCCACCAACTCCGTGACGGTCCGGGTGACCGACGATGGGGAGCCACCGCAGTCGGTGACGCGGCAGTTTTCCGTCATCGCCTCCACCGTGGCCATGGCGGAGCGCAACAGTTGGTGGATCGGCGTGGACGACAGTCCCCTCAATCCTCCCTACAACCCCACGGCGGAGTTCGGCACGGTCAACAACCTGAACGATGTCCCCCCGGGCCAGGTCACCCGCCTCCCCGGAGACCCCGAATACGTCGCACCCGGCGCCTCGCGGGATGATGACTTCTACACCCGCGGCATCTATCCCGCCGGCTACAACGGCCTCACGAGCTATCTCGTCGTGCCGTCGGACGAGCCGTTCAACGTGTGGGAAAGCAGCCTCACCCATCTCGACCGGACCAACCGCTTCCACTTCCGCCTCCGCGAGGAGCAGGCCGATGGCACCGGGCTGCTCCGGCTCCGGTTTGAGTTCACAAGCGGAAACACATTCAGCAACGGCGTCGCCGTCGGCGGCTTCAACAACCACGACATCCTCGTGCGGTTCCGAAACGGCAACGGCGAGGGCACGGTGATCTATTCCAATCGGCTGGACCAGGTGACTGCGGAAACCGTGGTCTTTGCGGCCTCGGCGGTCAACGCGACCGTCGGCGCCAACCGGATCGAGTTCATCCGGACGGGGCCGAACCTCTCGGGACACACGCACGCCATCTTCATGGACTACGTCAACCTCGAGTCGGACTTTGATGCGCTGACCGATGCGGATGGCGACGGTCTCCCGCTCGCCTGGGAAACCGACCACCATCTGGACGACACCAATGCGGCCGATGCCTCCCAGGACCTGGATGGCGATGGGCTCACGGCGCTCGCCGAATACAACGGGGGCGACAATCCGACCAACCCCCGCCGGGCGGATTCCGACGGGGACGGGCTTTCCGACGCGCAGGAACGCACCCTGGGTACCAACCCCAACCTGGGGGACACCGACGGCGACGGACTGACCGATGCCGAGGAGGTCCAGGGGCCGCCCACCTCCTCCCCGTTGATCGCGGATACCGACGGTGATGGCTTCTGGGACGTCGCCGAACGTCGGCTGGGTAGCAATCCCAACCTCGCCGCGTCGAAGCCCACCCAGTTTCGTGGAGGCATCGGGTTGAACTTCGTGTCGGTCGCCGACCCCGCGGGCCAGGTGGGAACCAATGCGGCTGCAGGTCCGGTGCCCCAGCGCAACTGGAACGAGACCTTCGCCTTCCCGGTCGGCGGACGAAACAGTGGATCCACGGCGGACTTCGCCTCACCGCTGCCAGGGGTCCTGGTACGCAGTGACGGCACCACCCTGCCCAACCTCAAGGTCAACTGGACCAGCGAGGGTATCGTGGCCACGCGCAACCGCGGCACGCCGGACAGCCTGCTCATGAACGGCATGCTGCGCGGCTCCGGGGCGGTATCCGCCACGGTGACCGTCAGCAATGTTCCCTTCGCCAATTACGATGTGTACGTGATCGTCGGCGGTTCGACTGACACCCACCGCGGTCGCGTCCGTCTGAACGGCTCCTCGGCCACCGACCGCTACTACCAGGCCCTTTCCACCCCGCCGCAGACCGAGTTCATTGACATTCCGGCAGGCAATCCGGTGAACCGGCAGGGGAACGTGGTGCGGTACACGGCGGTCAATTCGTCCGTGTTCTCGGTCAATCTGGTCATCACCGCCGGCTACGCGGTGGGCATCCACGCCATCCAGATCGTGGACACCTCGCTCGACTTTGACGCTTCGGGCATCCCCGACTGGTGGGAAATGCAGCACGGGCTCCAGCCCGGCTCCTCCGCGATGGCGGCCGCCGACACCGACAGCGACGGCCTGACCAACCTCCAGGAGTATCAGCGGGGCAGCAACCCGCGGCGGTCTGACACCGATGACGACGGGCTCGCCGACGGGACGGAGACCGCGGCCAATGCCCTCAAATGGGACAGCGACAACGATGGCATCGCCGACAACGACGAACTTACCGCCCTGCTGCCCTCCAATCCGCTGGTGTCCGATACCGATGGCGACGGCGTCAGCGACGGGAACGAGCGGAAATATCTGAGTGATCCGGCCTATCGCGAGGCCGACAGCCCGACCTTCACCGGCTGGGTGCCCATCTACCGGTCCGCCTCCACCCAGTGGGAATGGAACCTGGAGAACGTCCAGATCGTCTGGGACCACGGCGAGGGCGACCGCTCCAAGCTGACCTTCAATGAAAACCTG
>JAFLEG010000257.1 GCA_017302195.1 Verrucomicrobiota bacterium | reverse complement strand
GGCCACCGAACGCGAGCTGCGCGAGACGCTGGCGGTCCTCATGCGCGGGCGTACCACCCTGGTGGTGTCGCAGCGGCTGGCGACCCTCCGGCGCGCCGACCGGGTGCTGGTGCTCGACGAGGGGCGCCTGGTGGACCAGGGAACCCCGGCGGAGCTGCTCTCCCGGGAGGGACGGTTCCTCGACCTGTTCCGTTCCCAGCTTCCCACCGCCCCCCGCGCCTCCTGACACCATGGCCGTTCATGATGACATCGCCCTGGACGAGGAGTTCGCGCAGTCCGCGATGCGCGGATCCCTGTTCCGCCGTCTGCTGGCCTACACCCGGCCCTACCGCGGCGCCCTGGTGCTGAATCTCGTCCTCAGCGTGCTGGCGACCGCCTCCACGCTGCTGGGTCCCAAGCTGGTGCAGTTCGGCATGGACCGCTATCTGGAGCCCGCCCTGGGTGCCGCGGCCCGCGAACCCGGGTCCGGCATCTCCGCCGAAGCCACGAGGGGCATCGGGCTGGTCAGCCTGCTGTACCTGCTCAATCTGCTCATCGGCTGGGCGCTGTCCGTCGCCACCGTCCGCGCCGCGGTCTCCGTGGGACAGGGGACCATGAACGACCTGCGCCTGGCGGTGTTTGAACACATCCAGCGGCTGTCGCTGAACTATTTCGATCGCACCCACCAGGGACGCATCATCGCCCGCGCCGACACCGACATTGACTCGCTGGACCGCATCCTGACCTGGGGCGGCAGCCAGTTGCTGTCCAGCGCCCTCACCCTGGCCGGCGTGGTCGGCTGGATGGCGCTGCACGACCTGCGGCTGGCGCTGGCGGTGTGTGCGGTGCTGCCCCCGCTGGCGCTGGCCACCCACTGGTTCCATGTGCGTGGCCGCGAGGCCTACCGCCGCCTGCGCGGCACGATGTCCCGGCTCACCGCCGCCATGGCCGAGAACATCTCCGGCGTCCGGGTGGTGCAGGCCTTCGGGCGCGAGGAGGAGAACCTGGAGCGCTTCGGACGCCTCCACGAGGATTTCACCGAGCGCTGGGTGCGGTCGGCGCGTGTCTTCCACACCTACATGCCGTTTGTGGGTTTTCTCTCCGGCATCGCCACCGCCACGGTGCTGGGCTTTGGCGGACTGCGGGTGCGGGGTGGCCACCTCACCGTGGGGGAACTGGCGGCGTTCATCCTGTACCTGGGCATGTTCTTCGGCCCCATCCAGACGCTGGGGGACCTCTACAATGCCCTGCTCTCCGGCGCGGCCAGGGCGGAGCGGATTTTCGGGCTGCTGGATACCGAGCCGCAGGTCCGCGATGCGGCCGGCGCCCCGCCGCTGCCGGTGCTGCGCGGCGACGTGGCATTCGAGGGCGTGGGCTTCCGGTACGACACCACGCCGCCCGACCGCTGGGTGCTGAAGGGCCTCTCCTTCCAGGTCCGCGCCGGTCAGACCGTCGCGCTGGTGGGGGCGACCGGATCCGGAAAGACCAGCATTGTCAGCCTGCTGGCGCGGTTCTACGAACCCCAGGAGGGCCGCATCCTGCTGGACGGTGTCGCCGACCCCGGAGGCGCGCTTCGCGGCGGCCTGGATCCCCGCCGGCATTCCCTGGAATCGCTGCATCGGCAGCTCGGCATCGTGACCCAGGAGAACTTTCTGTTCAGCGGCACGGTCATGGACAACCTGAAGTTTGGGCGTCCGGAGGCCACCGACGAGGAGGTCTTCTCGGCCGCCCGCCGCCTGGGCACGCACGACCTGCTGCGAGGCTTGCCCTCGGGCTATGCCACCGAGGTGGGCGAGCGGGGCGCGAACTTCAGCGCCGGCGAGCGCCAGTTGATCACCATCACCCGGGCCATGGTGGCCGACCCGCGCATCCTCATCCTCGACGAGGCAACCAGTGCCGTGGATCCGCAGTCCGAACGCCTGATCCAGCAGGCCCTGGAGCGTCTGTTCGCCCGGCGCACCAGCGTGGTGATCGCGCACCGCCTCAGCACCGTGCAGCACGCGGACCTCATCCTGGTCCTGGACCAGGGCCGCCTCCTCGAGCGCGGCACCCATGACTCCCTGCTGGCCCTCGGCGGCCGCTACGCCGCACTGCATGCGGAGTTCGTGCACGAGTGACCACGGGATCTCCGCGGCAGTAGGAACCTTCGGACTGAGGCGCCGGCCGGGACCACCCCCGGGCGAGAACCCGTCGTCCGTCCGACGATGCCCCAGGCGTTGCGGTGACCTTTACACGTCCAGCGGCACGACGTGCAGCCAGCCAGCGTCGCCAAATGCCTGCCGGAACGCCCCGCCCGCCATGCGTGCGGCGGCTTCCGAGGCAAACAGCGCGAACGTGGTGGACCCGCTGCCGGACATTCGCGCCCCCAGCGCCCCCTGGTTGCGGAGAGACTCCTGATGCAGCGCCAAAATGGGGTGCTTCTCCAGCACCGGCCCCTCCAGGGCATTGAACCATTGGTCCACACCGCCCGGCACATCCCCGTCCAGAAACCTCCGGGCGGCCGCAGCGGCGCGTCCTGGCTGGCCGTCCCGCAACTGGGGAAAACGCGCCAGTTCCCGGAAGGCCCAGGGTGTCGCCACCCCGAACCCCGGATGGAAGAGCAGCAGGGCGTGTCCCTTCAACGCGGTGAAGGGCGGCAGCGGCTCGATCCGCTCGCCGCGTCCAAAGGCCAGGGCCGGACCCGGCTGCAGGAAGAAGTTCACGTCGGATCCCAGGCCCGCGGCCAGCCGGTCGAGATCCGCCGGCGCGAGGGGATGCCCCAGCAGTTCGTTCAGTCCGAGCAGCGTCACCGCGGCATTGGCGCTGCCGGCGCCGATGCCGGCCGAGAGGGGCAGCCGCTTGTCGAGGTGGATGCGGACGCCGGTCCGCCCTTCCAACGGCGCGGCGCGCAGAAAGGCCGTGGCCGCCCTGTGGACCAGGTTGGAGGCGTCCACCGGCAGATCCGGATGACTGCAGGTCAGGGTGATGCCCGGCTCCGAGAGGTCCAGAGTCAGTTCATCAAAGGCCGCCACCGGAAAAAACAGGGTCTCCAGTTCGTGGAAACCGTCGGGGCGGCGTCCGAGCAGGTTCAGGACGAAGTTGACCTTGCAGGGCGACCGGAGGGTGAGGGGCATAAAAAAGCGCGCCAACGGGAGTTGGCGCGCATTCGGGAACTGACGGTGGTCAGTTCTGGAGGGGATTGAACTCGGATCCCGGGAACATCGGCAGGACTGCAGAGTCCTGAAACCCGAGGAACTGGTCGGAACCGACGCCGGCATGGCCCATCTGATCACGCTGCTGGCTGTCGGGGAACACGGGCGCCACCGGATAGATGATCGGATCGGTGGGAATCGGGAAGGTGACCACCTCGAAGGCGCCGACGGCGGTCCGCGCCAAGGTGCGGGTCACGCCATGCACAAAGCCGTAGGAGGGCACCGAATCGCCGGAAATGGCATTCTGCTCGGAGGAGCGCTGCAGCTCACCCAGACGGAGCGGCTCGCCCAGGTTGGTGAGGCCACGGCTCAGTTTCCGCTGCATGCTGTTGCAGCCGGTCAGCAGCGGCACCAGGCCCACAACCGCCAGGGTGCCGAGGATTTTGAGGGATCGCATAGCAGATGATTTCGGCGAAAGCCTAGGCGGGACGTTTACAGTGGCAAGCCTTGATTTCCCGGAAGGTCACCCGCGCCTGCGCTCGATGCGCTCCCAGTACCGCGCGATCAGCAGGCTGATCTCGTAGAGGGCATGCAGCGGCAGGAACATGAGCAGCATGGTCAGCGGGTTGCCATCCGGGGTGATGAATCCCGCCAGGGCCAGTCCCGAAACCACCCAGTACATGCGCAGTTTGGAAAGCCGGTCGGCGTCCAGGATCCCCACCTTGACCAGGGTGAGCAGCACCAGGGGGAGCTCGAAGGCCACCCCCATGCCCAGCAGGAACCAGCAGACAAAGCTGATGTACTCGGCCGCCCGCCATTCATCGGAGGTGAACCCCAGCCAGTCGGAGAATCCCACCGTGGCGCTCAGGGACACCACCAGCAGGACCAGGTAGCAGAAGGCCACGCCGGTGAAGAAGAGCAGCGAGCCGAAGCCGGCGATGCGGTAAACAAACCGGCGCTCATGCACGTGCAGGGCCGGCACGATGAACTGCGCGAGGAAGAAGAGGACAAACGGGGCGCTGATGGTCAGGCCGCCGTACAGGGCAAGCTTGATGGCCACCGTGAAGGGTTCCATCGGACTGAAGGTTTTCAGGTCCACGTTTTTGCCAAACGTCGCCGACCGCGGTGGCGAAGCATCGGGCACCCAGGCCGAAAGAAATCCGTTGGTCAGGCCGGGCAGGCCTCCGGGCGGCGCCGGGATCGGCACCATCCGGAAATAGACGTCCCGATTGGGGGTCATGCCGGGGACCTGGAACCAGGACCTCCAGCCAGACTGGTTGGTGGTGGACTCCGCCGCCGGGGCAGGGACCAGGCCGGGGACCGGGAACTGCGAGAGCGGGATCTTCTCCAGCACGTTGGTGCCGACCAGCAGCACCGCCCGCGGGACCGGATCGGTCTTGATCTCCTGGGCCAGGACCAGGGGCCAGGTGAGGATCTGAATGAGGAAGGGGCTGGCGCTGAGCGCGACGATCATGCCCATCGCGACGGAGAGCACGCACTTCAGGAGGGTCCAGCGCAGGTCCTCCAGGTGCTCCAGGAAGGTTTTGACCGGTCCGCCCCCCTCCTCCTCGTCGTGTTCCGGAGGCAACACCTCCATGTCGTCCGCCATGCCGCCGGAAAGGATGGAGGCCGGTCAGGAATGCCGCCCGGAAGGGTCCGGAACGACGGTGGTGCCCGATTGGGCGAGGGAATCGGGGTCAGCCCGGGGGGCGGGCGGCGGGGGCGGCGGCCGATCCGCCTCATCCATGGCCCGGTGCAGTTCGTCCTGCACGTCGCGCGAGGCCTTCTTGAACTCCTTGATGCCCGTGCCCACGCCCTTCATGAGCTCGGGCACCTTCTTGGCGCCGAAAAGAACCAGGGCCACCACCGCGATCACCAGGATCTCGGTGGAACCCAGCATGGCCAGCAACGGAGAGGTCATGGGTCAGCCGCGCAGTTCAGGAGGGCTTGAGGGGCGTGCCATCATCGTCCTTGGCCGCCTTCTTGAACTCCTTGATCCCGGAGCCGACGCCCTTCATCAGTTCGGGAATCTTGCGGGCGCCGAACAGCACCACCACCACCAGGGCAATGATGACGATTTCCGTGGTGCCGAGCATGGCCAGCACCGGTTGAGGCAGGATCGCGTTCATGGCATCAAGCTAGGAGGGGCTTCTTTCGCGGTAAAGGACCAAAACAGGACGGACGATCCGTAGGCGTCGAGGTGGCGAAACTCTGATCTGCCCTGCGGTCCGCTCGGTGCCGGTCAGACTGTTTAGAGCCTTCTTACGTCGGCTCCCACGACCGTGAATGGATCACCGGGCGGCTTCCGAGCCGAGCAGCAGGACGAACTCGGCGCGGCGGTTCTTGGCGTAGGCGGCCTCGGTCTGGCCGAGCTCCGCGGGCTTCTCCTCGCCAAAGCTGATGGTGGCAATCTGGTCGGTGTTGACCCCGAGGGCCAGCAGGCGGTCCCGCACGCTCAGCGCGCGCCGTTCACCCAGGGCGCGGTTGTACTCTTCGGTGCCGCGCTCGTCGCAGTTGCCCTCGATCAGCACGCTCTCGGTCGGGTTTGCCTTCAGGTAGTCGGCCACATTGCTGAGGTTGGCCGAGTACTGGGGCTTCACATTGGACTTGTCGTACTCGAAGTAGATGGTGTCGCTGGCGAACTTGGTGCGGTCCTGCTGCTTGTCGGCGGGGTTTAGATTCCCGAGTTCGGTGAGGGTCGGTGAACCATCGTAGCCGGTGTTGTTGCGATTGCCCCCGATGTCGGTCGGCGTCACTGCGTTGTTGCCTCCCAGACGTCCGGTGCCCGAGCCCGCGTCCACCGGGATCGGCTGGGTCGGCGCCGCGGCCCCGGATCGCCCCGTCGGCAATGGGGTTGTGTTCTTCGGCTTTTTGGAGCAGCCGGCCGCGCCGCCAATCAGGGCGGCGACCATGACGAACAGACCAACGCGGGTCAGGAGTGACTTCATAACGAACGAATGGAGACGGGCGATCACCTCGCCCAAGTGGGTTGGGAGCAGTTGCCCGAAATGCGAAACAAATCCTTTACGTGACCCGTGGGCACGTCAAGCAGCGACAGACGCCGATCCCCGCCCGAACGGCGGGTGAAGACGAGGGTCCGGGAATTGGCGGACCAGGAGGGGTCCTCCCCCGGCGCCAGCGCCCGGGCATCGCCGCCGGTCGCCGGGACCACATACAGGGTGAACTCGCCGCTGGCGCGGGTGAAGGCGATCCACTTGCCGTCGGGCGACCAGTCCGGCTCGGTGCACTGGGTCACGCCACCGGTCCGCAGCCGGGTCATGCCGCCGCCGCCGGCCGGAACGGTGTACAGTGCGGGCCGGCCCCCGTCGGTGGACGTGAAGCAGATCCGCGATCCGTCGGGCGACCAGCACGGGGAGGCCTCCAGTTCCTTGGTTTCGGT
>JAFLEG010000256.1 GCA_017302195.1 Verrucomicrobiota bacterium | reverse complement strand
GCCACGGTGTAGGGCAGCCGCAGACGTTCCTCCTCGGGAGCCCCGAACACGGCATGGATCTGCGGGGCGTAGGCCTCGATGTCGGGGGTCAGCACCAGGATGTCCGCAGGGCCCAGGGCCGGGTCGTGATCCAGGGCGTCCAGGATCTGATCCTGGAGGACCTCGAGTTCCCGGCGCGGACTGTGGCACGAATGGATGCGCAGGGAGGGATCCGCCGGCGGGAAGGGCGGGATGCTCTCATCCACCGACGGCTGGCGCAGGTGGAGAAGATCCGACTGCACCGAATGGAGCAGGGAATCGTCGCCGGGATCTTCAAACGGGTCCCCTCCGCCGCCCGCCCCGTGTTCCGCCAGTTGACGCTGGAAGGAGCGTCCGAGTCGGCCCAGCGACACCAGCAGGCGCGGGCCCGCCGGCGCTGGAATCTCCCCCGGACCGCCGTGGGTCCTCGCACGGCGCGGCAGGAGATCTCCCCAGTAGTGCTCGCTGGGCTGGAGCGTGTAGAGGGTGACCTCGGCATGGCGTCCCAGGGCCGCCAGAACATCCAGATACGCGGGGGGCAGGGTGGCGATGGCGAACCAGGCGACGCGTTCGGGAAGGACCGGGGCGGGACCCGAACGAAGCCGCTCGGCGGTCGCCGCCAACCACCGCGCCTCGTGCCAGGGGGACTCGCCCTCGCCGCACGCGGCGCGCCAGAGCATGGCCTGCCAGTCTGTGTCTCTGCCCGCTTCCCAGGCGGCGACGAGGTCGGGACGATACACCAGGTACTGGTCAAACACCGCGGCGATGCGGGCCGCGGTTTCGAAGCGTCGCCGCGGATCGGAGCCCGTGTAGCGCGCCATTTCCAGGAAGGCGGGATCGTCCCGCAGCCGGTCCTGGCCGTCCCACAGCCTCCAGACCAGGGCATCCCGTTCGAACCGGACGTCATGGACTGCATCCGGCACCGCGAGGCGCCCGATATGCCGCAGAAACTCGCGGGGGAAAGTGAACTCAGTCCTTGCGCAGACGCCCAGGCGGCGGGCGAGCTGCAACTGGACCCATCGCGCCATCCCGCGGCTCTGCGTGACGATCCACTCCGGTCCGAACGGGTCTCCGGACCGGGGCTGCGCAAGGGCCGATGCCAGCCGTTCCGCAAGGGCTTCCAGCCGGTTGCTGGAAACAATCTGGAGTCCGTGCGGCATGGCGGTGCTGAGGCTGCCCGAGTGGGGCGGACAATGGCAGTCCAACGTAACCTCTGTGGGGAGCACGCACGTCACGAAGGGCTGGAATCCGTGCCCGGTTTCCCGGAGCGTCGCGGGATCTTGAGACTGCCTCCGCCGATCGGTCGCTGGCTGCCCACGGTGCTGCTGGGGTTGCTCGCCGGGATGTCCGGTGGGGCAGCCCTGGCCGGCAGCGTGACCATCAAGGGTTCGGATACCATGGTGGTGCTCACCCAGAAATGGGCGGAGACCTACATGGCCCTGCATCCCGAGGCGGCCATCCAGGTGAATGGCGGGGGCACCGGCACGGGATTCGCCGCCCTGCAGGCCCGGGCGACCGACATCTGCAACGCCTCGCGGCGCATCCGGGCCCGGGAGAAGGAGAATTGCCTGCGGGCCTTCCGGAAGCTGCCCCGCGAGTACCCCGTTGCGCTGGACGGGTTACACCTCTACGTGCATCAGGAGAATCCGCTGACGCAACTGGATCTGCCGACCTTGGCGGCCATCTATACCGGGGCGATCACCAACTGGAGCGCTCTGGACGGACCGGACGCCCCGATCACGCTGTACAGCCGCGAGAACAGCTCGGGCACCTACGAATTCTTCAAGGAGCGCGTGCTGGAGGGACGGGATTTCTCGGCGCGCACGCAGACGCTGCAGGGCACCGCGCAGGTGCTGGAGGCGGTCGCGCGGGACCGCTGGGGCATCGGCTACGGCGGGGCGGCCTACGGACAGGGGGCGCGTCACCTGAGCGTCTCCCGCACCCGGGATTCCGAGGCGGTGGCCCCATCCGAGGCCACGGTGGTCTCGGGCGCCTATCCGATCTCCCGCTTTCTGTACTGCTACGTGAATCCCGATCAGGACCTCGGGGATGTGGCCGGATACCTGCGCTGGATCCGGTCCGACGACGGGCAGGCCATCGTGCGTCACCTCGGCTACTACCCGTTGCCACCCTCCGCCCGCGCGGATTGACTCGTCCGGTTGCCGCCCGTGAATTCCCCAGAAGTTCCCTCCGCGCATGGCGCTTCCGGCACGGCGTCCTGGCCGGGCCATCGCCGGGGGCATCGCGCGCGCTGGCCGGAATGGCTCGCGGAAAAAGCCATCTTCGCGGTCAGCCTGTCCACGCTGGGCCTGCTCCTTCTGATCCTGGTCTTCACCGCCCGGGAGATGATCCCCCTGCTCCTGGGCCGGACCAACAGCGCCCTGATCCAGGAGGTGATTCCCGCCGCCGACCTGGACCGGGTGCCGCGGGAGACGCTGCGCCGGCATCTGGGCATGGGGCGCGCGGAGTTCGAGTCCATGGACCGCGCCACCCTGGAGGCCATCCTGAAGACCCGGGAGGAGGCACTGGAGGAGGTGCCGCCCTCGTTCCGCACCGATCCCGACGCCCGGGTCAACACCGTGTCCTGGCGGCATCTGTTCCTGCCCCATGCCTGGACCGGACATGACCGCCCCGCCTACGTCTGGCAGCCGGTGGGAACCATCCACAAGTACAACCTGGTGCCGCTGTTCGTGGGCAGCCTCAAGGTCACCCTGGTGGGCCTGCTCATGGCGGTGCCGCTGTCGCTCGGGGCCGCGCTTTTTGTCAGCCAGTTGGCGCCGCCGTGGCTCCGGGAATGGATCAAGCCGGCCATCGAGCTGCTCGCGGGGATTCCCTCCGTGGTGCTGGGGGTGATTGCGCTTCTGGTGCTGGCCGAGGCGCTGCGGCGCTGGCTGGGGTATGCCTCGCCCTTGAACGCCCTGGTGGCCGGCATCGCGCTCGGATGGACCGCGGTGCCCCTGATCTTCTCGGTGGCCGAGGATGCCTTCACCGCGGTGCCGCGCAGCTATTCACAGGCCGCACTGGCGCTGGGCGCCTCCCGGTGGCAGGCCGCCTGGCAGATCGTGCTGCCGGCCGCCCTGCCGGGCGTGCTCGCGGCGGTGGTGCTGGGGTTCGGACGCTGCATGGGCGAAACCATGGTGGTGTTGATGGTCAGCGGCAATGCGAGCCAGTTGTCGTGGAGTCTCCTGGACTCCACCCGCTCGATCACCGCCACCATCGCAGCCGAGATGGCCGAGGCGGTGTCGGGTGGCCCGCACTATCAGGTGCTCTTCCTGCTCGGCACCCTCCTGTTCGCGGTCACGTTCGTCACCAATCTGGCCGGGGACTGGATCATCCAGCGGCTCAAGTCGCGGCTGGGAGGGACGCCATGACCGGGGGCTCCGACCCAGGCGTCCGGGGCAGGGATGTGGCGTCGCTGGCGGGGGTGGCCCTGACCGGATTCGCGACCGCGCTGCTGCTGGTCCTGCTGGTGGCGATCCTCGGCGTGGTGGCCGTCCAGGGACTGCCCGCGCTGTCCTGGCGGTTCATCACCACCATCCCCCGACGGGACTTTTTCGACGCCGAGTCGGCAGCGGTGCTGCCCATGATCATCGGCACCACGGTGCGGGTGCTGCTGATGACCGTGTTCGTGATGCCGGTCGGGGTGATCACGGCGGTCTATCTCAGCGAATACGCGCGCGCCGGATCGCGCTACACGCAGGCGGTGCGCGCCGCCGTGGCCAATCTGGCGGGGGTGCCGTCCATCGTCTTCGGCCTCTTCGGCCTTGGGTTCTTCATCAATTTTGCCGGACGCGGTCTCGACCGCTGGACCGGCGCCCCGGGACCGGTCTGGGGCCAGCCGTCGGTGCTGTGGGCGTCCCTCACCTTGGCGGTCATGACCCTCCCGGTGGTGATTGTGGCGACCGAGGAGTCGCTGCGGAGCATTCCTGCCGGACTCCGTGAGGCCAGCCTCGCCCTGGGGGCCACCAAGCTGCAGACCCTCACCGGCATCGTCTTGCCGAATGCGCGTCCGGGCATCCTGACCGGGGGCATCCTGGCCATCAGCCGCGCTGCCGGTGAGGTGGCGCCCATCCTCTTCACCGGCGCCGCCTATTACCTGGCCCGGCTGCCGGGCCGCCTCACCGACCAGTTCATGGACCTGGGCTACCACAGCTATGTGCTGGCGACCCAGTCCCCCAATGTGGGGCAGACGCGTCCGATTCTCTTCGCCACCGTGCTGGTGCTGCTCGGACTGACCTTTTCCCTGAATGCGCTGGCCATCATCGTGCGGGCCCGCATGCGCCGAAGCCTCCGGGCCGCCAGTTGAGCCGCACCCTCATGTCTTCCTCCACGGAACCCCAGCCGCCATCCCGGGACACCCCGGGACGCGATGCTATGGCGCCGGCGATCGAGACCCGTGACCTGACGCTGCACTACGGAAAGATCCGGGCGCTCGACGCGGTCACCCTGGAAATTCCCGAACGACGGGTGACCGCCTTCATCGGACCGTCGGGCTGCGGAAAGTCCACGCTGCTCCGGTGCTTCAACCGGATGAACGACCTCATTGACGGGGTGCGGGTCTCCGGCAGTTGCCGGGTGTCGGGTGAGGACATCCTGGGATCGGGACTGGATGTCATCGCCCTGCGCAAGCGCGTGGGCATGGTCTTCCAGAAGTCCAATCCGTTCCCCAGGAGCATCCACGGCAACATCGCCTACGCCCTGGGACTGCACGGCATCCGCGAGCGTGCGGCCGTGGACGGGGCGGTCGAGCGCTCGCTGCGCTCGGCGGCGCTGTGGGACGAGGTGAAGGACCGTCTGCACGAAAGCGCGATGCGCCTTTCCGGCGGACAGCAGCAGCGCCTGTGCATCGCCCGGGCCATCGCCATCCAGCCCCGGATCCTGCTCATGGACGAGCCGGCCTCGGCCCTGGACCCCGTGGCCACCGCGCGCATCGAGGAGCTGATCCTGGAGCTGCGCCGGGAGTACACCCTGGTGATCGTGACGCATAACATGCAGCAGGCGACGCGCATCTCGGATTTCACGGCATTCTTCTATCTGGGGAAACTGATCGAGCACGGCCCGTCGGCCCGGGTGTTCACCTGCCCGGACCGCAAGGAGACCGAGGACTACGTGACCGGGCGGTTCGGGTGAGGGTCACGAGGCGGCGTGCATCAATTGCCTGGCAAGGGCGGGCCTCTGCATGCGGTGCATCTTGGATTTTCACGGGGAGCATACGCGTCCCGCGTGTCGTCCCGGGCGTCCCGCCCGGGGACCTCGTGGACAGTTCTCACTCCGGACGCGCAGGCCCGTGACGACGGGTGGGCGGGAAGATCAGAGGACGAGCAATCCGGCGGGACACCGGATTGAGCATGCGGGCCCCATGGGGAGCATCCGCGTTCCTGCCGAGGCCATGGTGGACCGTGCTGCTTCCCCTGCGTTCCTCGCGGCCACGGCCCGAACAACAAACTCAGTGCAAAAGAATCTGGCGGGGACGCCGGATTCCGCATGCTCCATCCAATACGGAAGGTCGTCCTGTCCACTCGGAGGCGCGTGCATCGCACCACCGCGCTCCGGCTTGCCATCTTCGCCGCGGGGCTGTTTGTTAGCCCCATGCTTCAATCGCCAGCCTCAATGCCCCGCGTTGTTTGCGCCCTGGGATGGACTCTCCTCGCGCTGCCCCTGATGGCTGAGGACGCCGCGAAAGCCTCCCCGGGCGCCTCGGCCCCGGCGGTTGCCACCACCGTGGCCGCCATCACCAACGCCGTGGCCAAACCGACCGCGGCGCAGCTCCGGAGCCGTCTGACCGCCGAGCAGTTCCGGGTGACCCAGCAATGCGGCACCGAGCCCGCGTTCCGGAACGCCTATTGGGACAACAAGAAGCCGGGGCTCTACGTGGACATCGTCTCCGGCGAGCCGCTGTTCAGCTCCCTGGACAAATACGACTCCGGCAGCGGATGGCCCAGCTTCACGCAGCCGGTGGCCGGCGCGAAGATCGTGGAGAAGGAAGACCGGGAGCACGGGATGGTTCGCACCGAAGTCCGTTCCGGCCAGGCCGACTCCCACCTGGGCCACGTTTTTGACGACGGCCCGGGAACCAACGGCCTGCGTTACTGCATCAACTCCGCCTCCCTGCGATTCATTCCGCTGGAGCGCATGGAGGCCGAAGGCTACGCCAAGCTGTTGGAGCCGTTCATCCGCGCCGGGCTCTACCCGTCGGCCGGGGCCGCGAAGCCGTCCGAAGACAAACCGGTGGCCCCCAAATAGCCGCTGGACAGTGATCCCGGCATCACCGGGCAACCGAGAATCCCGGGAGCGCGCTTCCCGCTTCCTTCCCGGATGGGGGTTTTGCATCCTGTCGCCCACACATGGGAGCTCAATGGAAACAGGCGGGCCGCGAGGCCGCCGCGCACAAAAAGGGGCAGGTGGTCGGCAAGATGGTCCGCGAGATCATGATCGCCGCCAAGCTGGGTGGCGCCGATCCCGATCTGAACGCCCGGCTGCATGTGGCCGTGGACAAGGCCAAGAAGGCCAGCGTCACCAAGGACACCATTGACCGGGCC
>JAFLEG010000255.1 GCA_017302195.1 Verrucomicrobiota bacterium | reverse complement strand
GCCACCGCGCGCGCCCTGTACAACATCCAGCGCTGGGGCGCCGGCTACTTTGACATCAACGACGAGGGGCATGTCGTGGCCAAGCCGCTCCAGAACGGTGTCGAGGTGGACATCGTGGATGTCATCGAGGAGGCCAAGGGACGCGGCCTGAAGTTCCCGCTGCTGATCCGGTTTCAGGACATCCTCCGCCACCGGGTGCAGGCGCTCAACGAGGCCTTCCGGACCAGCATCGCCGAGTTCAACTACCAGGGCGTGTACCGGGGGGTCTTCCCGATCAAGGTCAACCAGCTCCGGGAGGTCGTGGAGGAGATCCTGGAGGCCGGGCGGCCCTACAACTTCGGACTCGAGGTGGGCAGCAAGCCGGAACTGTACGCCGGCATGGCGCTCCAGGACCCGCAGGGCTCGCTGATCATCTGCAACGGCTACAAGGACAATGCCTTCATCAAGCTGGCGCTCCAGGGCATCAAGCTGGGCAAGAAGGTCATCATGGTGGTGGAGAAGCTGGAGGAACTCCGCCAGATCATCACCCTCTCCCGGCAGATGGGCGTCGAGCCGATGATCGGCATCCGCGCCCGGCTGCTCAGCAAGGGTGCCGGCAAGTGGGCGGAGAGCGGCGGGGAGAACGCCAAGTTCGGCCTCAGCACCTCGGAATTGCTGGCCGCCGCCGATCTGCTCCGGAAGGAGAACCTGGCTGGCGCCTTCCGGCTGCTGCATTTCCACATCGGGTCCCAGGTGCCGGACATCCTCACCGTGAAGAAGGCGGTGCAGGAGGCGGCGCGCTTCTACGCCAAGCTGAAAAAGATGGGGTTTCCCATCGAGTATGTGGATGTCGGCGGCGGGCTCGGCGTGGACTACGACGGGTCCCGCTCGGCCTTCGACAGCTCCACGAACTACTCCCTGCAGGAGTACACCAACGACATCGTGTACTATCTGGGAGACGTCTGCCGGGCCGAGGGCGTGCCGCATCCGGACATCGTGAGCGAAAGCGGCCGAGCCCTGGTCGCCCACCACAGCGTGCTCATCGTCGAGGTGTTCGGCGCCATTGATAAGACGCCGCCCTCGCTGAACTTCACCTACGGGGAGCAGGAGCACCAGATCGTGCGCGAGCTGCTCGACATCCGGAACAACCTCGCCCGCTGGAACAAGCTGGAGGCCTACCACGACGCCCTGGAGCGCAAGGAGGACGCCCACCAGATGTTCACCCTCGGGGTGCTGGAGCTGGCGGACAAGGCCAAGATCGAGTCGCTGTACTGGGAGATCTGCGAACAGGTGGTCGCCACCTTCAAGGGGCAGGCCTACATCCCGGAGGAGATCCGGAAGCTCGAGGATTCCCTCGGGTACCAGTATCTCTGCAACTTCAGCGTCTTCCAGTCCCTGCTCGACCACTGGGCGCTCGGACAGTTGTTCCCCATCATGCCGGTGAACCGGCTCGACGAGCGGCCGACCTGCGAGGGCACGCTGGTGGACATCACCTGCGACTCCGACGGCCAGATCAACAAGTTCGTGGATCTGCGGGACGTGCGCGACACCCTGCCGCTCCATCCGCTCCGGCATCAGGGCGAGGTGCAGGAGCCGTATCCGCTCGGCTTCTTCCTCATGGGCGCCTACCAGGACATCATGGGCGACCTGCACAACCTCTTCGGCCGCGTCAACGAGGTGCACGTCTTCCTCGAGCCCGACGAGCCCGCCGGCTACTACGTCGAGGAAGTCATCGAGGGCAACACCATCATCGAGTCGCTGCGGGCCGTGCAGTACGACGAGGGGGAGTTGAAGCGCCAGATGAAGGCGCAGGTGGAGGCCGCCATCAAGTCCGACCGCCTGAAGCCCACCGAGGGCATGCGCCTGCTCGACGAGTACGAGCGCGGACTCCGGGACTACACCTACCTCAGCATCCCCTGACGACGCAGCGCCCCATGCCGGCTGGCCCTGTCATTCCCACGCTGGCCCGGGTGGTTCGGGGGCTGCTGGTCCTGTTCTGGGCGGTCCCCGGTGTGCTGCTGGCCGCCATCGCCCTGGCCCTGGACCTCTCCTGGCGGCAGTTCGGCTTTACCCCGACCGTGGTGGCGGCCGCGGCCCTGGTGTACGGCGTCGGGGAGCTGGGGCATTTCCAGCGCCGGGAGCGGATCTGGACACGCGCCCTGCACCGCACGCTGATGCTGGCGCTGATCCTCCTGTCGCTCTCCCCCCTGCCGGTCTGGTGGAGCCGGGCGCCGGATGAATCCTTCTTCGGCAGCGGGATGGTGCTGCTGGTCTTCGCCGGCCTGGTTTTCCTGATCTCCCTGAACGACGCGCTCCGCCGGCTGGCGGCCATGCTGCCCGATGAGACCCTGCGTTCGGAGACCCGGTTCTTCTCCTGGCTCAACACCGGCTTCCTCGGCGTTCTGGCCGCCGGCGTGGCGCTGTGGCTGGTCCTGCGCAGCGTGCCACCGGCCTCCAATTGGGGCCTCGGGCTCCGCTGGCTCCTGGAGATGGCGCGCCCGTGGCTGCTGATCATGGTCCTGCTGCTGCCCGTGGCCCTCACCATGACCCTGCTGTGGAAGATCAAGGGCGTGATCCTGCTCAGCGTCTTCCGGGAATGACCGTCTCACCCCCTCCATTTCCCATGCCCAAGCACTGTTGGCTCGTAAAACAGGAACCCGAATCCTACGCGTGGTCCTCCCTGGTGGCGGACGGGCGGACCGCGTGGACGGGGGTCCGAAATTTCCAGGCCCGGAACAATCTGCGAGCCATGAAGCGGGGCGACCCGGTGCTCTACTACCACAGCGTCACCGGCAAGGAGGTGGTGGGCATCGCCCGGGTCGAACGCGAGGCGTACGCGGATCCCACGGCCTCCGAAGGGGACTGGTCCTGCGTGGACCTGGTTCCCGTGAAGGTCCTGAAACAGCCGGTGTCGCTCGACCGGCTCAAGGCGGATCCGGCCACCCGCGGCATGGCGCTGATCCGCCAGTCGCGCCTCAGCGTGACGCCGCTCACCGACTCCGAGTACGCACGGATCCTGGAACTCGCCGGGACGCCCCCACCCCGCTGAAGCCGGGCGGGGGCGTTCTGGACCCCGAAGCGGATGGAACGTCACTCGACGATTGCGTCGGCCCAGCCCTTGGTGATTTCCTACGCGTACGTATGAATTCTGCTGTCGTGCCGGCCCCGAAGCGTTTGGGCACGGTGGAGTGGCTGATCTGCATCATCGCGGCGATCGGGTTCGCCTTCGACATCTACGAACTGCTGATGCTGCCGCTCATCGTGAAGCCGGCGGTGGCGGCGCTGAGCGCGCCGCTGGTGCAGGGTCTGGTGCAGGGCGGGATGGCCCCTGCGGATGCAGCCGCGCTCTGGGCGCCGGGCGGCGCCGAATATGTGAAGTGGGCGCGGACGCTCTTCTTCGTTCCCGCGCTCGCGGGCGGCGTCTTCGGACTGCTGGGCGGCTACCTCACCGACCGGCTGGGACGCCGCCGGGTGCTCACCTTCAGCATCCTGCTCTACGCATTCTCCGCGTTTGCCGCAGGTTTCGCCACCTCGCTGCCGCAACTGCTGGTGCTCCGCTGCCTGGTCTTCATCGGGGTCTGTGTCGAGTTTGTCGCGGCGGTGGCCTGGCTCGCGGAACTGTTTCCCAATCCGGTCCAGCGGGAACGCGTGCTGGGATATACCCAGGCCTTCTCGTCCTTCGGCGGCTTCCTGGTGGCCTTCATGAACCAAAAAGCGGCGGTGTTTGCCGACGTGTTGCCCGCCATTGGTGGCGGACATGAGGCGTGGCGGTACACCCTGATCTCCGGGGTGGTTCCGGCCCTTCCATTGCTCCTCATTCGGCCGTTCCTTCCGGAGTCTCCGGTTTGGGCCGAGAAGCGGGCGACAGGACGGCTGCGGCGTCCGCGCATTTCCGAACTGTTCAGCCCGGCACTCCGCCGCACGACCGTGATCACCACCCTGGTCTTCGCGGCGAGCTACGGCATCGCCTTCGGGGCGATCCAGCAACTACCCCAGATTCTCGGCGCCACCGCCGTCGGCACCCCCAACGAAAAGGGGCATCCGCAGATCATCGCCGCCGCGAAGCAAGGCATCACCAATGCGATCGTCCGGGCCCGGGAAACCGGCAAGCCGGAGCTCACCCCGGGCCAGAAGCGGCAGGCCGCGGGCAATGCCAGCGATGATCAGGTCGCGGGAGTCACCAAGGTCCAGGAGGCCGGAGGGCTGGTGGGCCGGTTCCTGCTGGCTGTTCTGGCCGTGCGCATTGTCAGCCGCCGGACGCTGCTGCGCTGTTTCCAGATCCCCGCACTGCTCTTTGTTCCCCTGTTCTTCTGGTGGATTGCCGGTTCCCTGAACCAGGCCGACAGCCTGCCCACCATCAAGCTGGGCATCTTCATCGCCGGGTTGCTCACCGTGTCCCAGTTCAGTTTCTGGGGAAATTACATCCCGCGGGTCTTTCCCGTGCACCTGCGCGGCACGGGTGAAAGCTTTGCCGCCAACATCGGCGGACGCGTCCTAGGCACCGCAGCCGCCTGGCTGACCCTCACCTTCTCCAAGGCGGTGCCACCCGATCCGATCAAGATCGCCATTGTCGGCGCGGTGGTGGCCGGAGCCTATGCGCTTCTGGGCGCGATTCTCACCCAATGGCTGCCGGAGCCGTCTCCGGAATCCGATCTGGAGTGATCTGAAGGTTACCGCGGGGCCGCTGCCTGCCGGCGCTCGATGATGGACCACGGTTCTGCCGGAGGGTCCGCAGGATCCACGTGGCGCGCCAGATCCCGGAGCGCAATGCACCGGAATCCTTCCGCCTTCAGCCAGTCCAGATACTCGACAAAGCGCTCCGGCGGGGTGTTGACCCAGGGGTGCTCCCGGTCCGGGACTCCGTGAAACTGGAGGACCGCGATGCGTCCGGCCCGGGCCGGAGCGACCGCACGGCGCAGGTCGTCGAGGGTCCAGTCCGGACGCGCATCGCCGGCGGTGGGGATCAGCAGCGGATCATCCTCGGCGGGATCATAGGCCACGCCCTCGCCCCGACCGTACGGCAGCTCGGGCTGACCGCCGCGGCGGGCAAACTGAAATCCCAGATCCCGGAGGATGGGCAGCGCGCCAGGGTGGATCGCGTTGCCGGGATAGGCGAAGCTGATCGGACGCGGGATCCCGTGCGCCTCACAGCGCTCCGCAATCAACGTCACCTCGCCCGGCAGCCGGCCCAGGGTGTCCGCACCAATCCCCATGTGGCTTGCGGTATGATTGCCGATCTCGAACCCGTCCCGATGGAGCGAGGCAATCTGCTGCCAGGTCAGGTAATCCGTCTTGTTGGTCCGAAATGAAAACCCCTCGGTGATGAAGAAGGTGGCGCCGAAGCCCCGCTCCTTGAGCAGGGGCGCCACGCGGTGGAAATGGGATGCCACCGAGTCGTCGAAGGTCAGCACCACCAGCTTGTTGGGAACCGGCGCCCGCGCCACCGAGGCCGGCGACGCCCGGAGTTCCTGAAGCCGTGCCTTGCGCCGCGCGATCTCACCCTCAACCGAGTCCCCCTCATGGAACCACACCCCACCCCAGGCCGACCGTTCCTCGCCCGGCGGACAGTCGTCCATCCGCGGATCCGAGTGGAGGCAGGGTACCGGAGGATTCTGCCACACGCGATCCAGGGCGTCCCATGCCGTCAGCACCCAGCGGCGTCCGGTGACATCCCGCGCCGCCGCGAAGGGCGGGTCCAGCAGACGCCGGGAGGCTGGCAATTCAAAGCCGGCCGCGCGCCCCAGCATCACGCACACCTGCGCCCGCAGCCGGGTCAGCGGCTGCGGTGAGCCGTTGCGGAGCCACCAGTGGAACACCACGCCCGAAGGCTCGGGGAATGCCCGCACGCCGAACATCACGCCATTCGGCAGGGTGCGCGACTGGGTCCAGGTGCCGTCGGCGCGCCGGCTCCATTCCCGCGGCTCCATCGCCAGTCCGTCCGACTCCCAGACCGTGGGAATGTGGGTGTGCGCCAGGTAGGTGAGCCCGAGGTCCGACCAGATCGCCTCGGGCACATCCACCACCACATAGCTGCGTGGATCCCAGGGCGTGAACAGGCTGAGCTTGGTGTCGCGCTGGGGATTCACCGCGCCATCGAAAAACCCCAGGCGCGGATGGCGTCCGCCGGGGTAGGGACGCACCCGCACCGCATCCGCCGGCACCGATGTCGGCGATGCCGAAGGCAGGCGCCACCGGCCGGCAGCCTCGCGAACGGCTTCCGCGGACAGACCGGTGGCGGCGGTCACCTCCTCCGGACTGAAGCCATGATCCACGATCATGTTCTCCAGCCATTGGCGGAGATCCCGTTCCCCCAGCGGCGGACGAGGATCCGCCCGTGCGGGGACCCCTGGCAGGACAAGACCCACCATCACCACGAGGCTGAACGTCCGAGTGACGACTCCGGCGGTGCGCAAGGGCATGGGCATGGCCTGGTCTCCCGGCGCGCCGCGGAGGGCGCCGCTCAGTAGGCGGCGATCTTGGCCTTCAGCTTGCGGCCCCGCACCGCGGTCCGGTTCAATGCCTCCAGGATCTGGCTCTCGAACGACACGGAGACATCCACCAGGGAATGGCGCTCAAAGAG
>JAFLEG010000254.1 GCA_017302195.1 Verrucomicrobiota bacterium | reverse complement strand
AGGTCCCCAAGATGATGCCCGACTGGCAGGGGCGTCCGCAGCCGACCACGATGCTCCAGGCCTGCCAGCTCGCCGGCGCCGAGGTCCCTCACTACTGCTATCATCCGAAGCTGCCCATCGCCGGCAACTGCCGCATGTGCCTGGTCGAGTTCGGCACCCCGATGATGGGACCGGACCGCAAGCCGGTGTTGAACGAGGATGGCTCGCCGAAAATCGCCCGCTCCGTCCTGCCGTATGAGCCCGGCACCCCGCGCGGCGCCATCGCCTGCGCCACGCCCATCTCCCCGGGCATGCAGATCTACCCCGGATCCCCCGCAACGAAGCAGATGCGCGAGGCGGTGCTGGAATCCCTGCTGATCAATCACCCGCTCGACTGCCCGATCTGTGACCAGGCCGGCGAGTGCAAGCTGCAGGAGTACTCGGTCGAACACGGACAGGCCGCCAGCCGATTCGTCGAGCCCAAGGTGCACAAGCCCAAGGCGGTGGACCTTGGTCCCCGCATCGTGCTCGACGACGAACGGTGCATCCTCTGCACCCGCTGCATCCGCTTCACCCGCGACATCGCCGGCGACGACGCCCTGGGCATCGTGAACCGGGGCTCCTACAACACCATTGCCGCGTGGAAGGACGGCGCCTTCGACAACAACTACACGCTGAACACCGTGGACCTGTGCCCGGTGGGGGCGCTGACCTCCCGCGACTTCCGCTTCAAGATGCGGGTCTGGTTCCTCAAGGAGACCCGCAGCGTGTGCACCTCCTGCGCCACCGGATGCAACATCACGATCGGATCGCGCGAGGGTGCGGTTCACCGGTATGAACCGCGGGAGAACGACGCGGTAAACGGGTCGTGGATGTGTGACGCTGGCCGGCTGAACTATAAATGGATCGGACGCCCCGACCGGCTTTCCGAAGTCCGCCGGCGCACCACGGATGGCGGTTCGGAGCGCATCCCGTGGGAAACCGCCCTGCGGGAAATCCGCGCGCGGCTGGCTGCCGTCCCCCAAGCCGGGACTGCGCTGATTGCGAGCGCCCGCCAGACCACCGAGGAACTGCACCTGCTCAAGACCCTCGCCGCACGGCATGGCGCCCTCACCGACTCGGTGCCCCGCGAGGGCGAGCCCGATCGCCTGCTGGTCAGCGCGGACCGGAATCCCAACAGCAACGGCGCACGCCTGACCGGCATCGCATTCACGGAAATGGGCATCCGCATTCCCGAGATCGCCGAGGGCATCCGGTCGGGACGCATCCGCGCGCTGATCGTGTTCGGTGAGGACGTCACCCGGCATGGTATTGACGCCGATCTTCTGGCCAAATTGGACCTCCTGGTGGTCTCCGACATCCTGCCCAACGCCACCACCGCGGCCGCGCACTATGTCCTTCCCGGATGCGCCCATGCCGAAAAGCGCGGCACCTTCATCAACGGGAAGGGGCGCCTGCAGCGATTTCAGAAGGCGGTCGAGGCTCCCGGGGATGCCCGCCCCGAATGGGAGTTTCTCCTGGAATGGCTGGAGGACCCGGCCCGGAACGGGGCGGCCAGCATCGAGGCCCTCTTCAACCGCATGGCGGCAGAAGTGCCCGCACTCTCGGGAATCCGCTGGGCGGACCTGGGGGATTCCGGAGTCCCGGTGACGATCTGAGCGACGCCATGGACGCGATTTACTATCTCCACCCGACGACGCAGTTCGTCCTGTTCAGCCTGGTCAAGATCGTCCTGGCCTTCGGCATCACGCTCACCTTCGTGGCGTATGCGGTGCTGGCCGAGCGCAAGATTTCGGCCTGGATCCAGGATCGCGTCGGGCCGAACCGGGCCGCGCCGTTCATCGTCAACTATCTGCCGTTCATCGGCCCGGCCCTGGTCCGCCTGGGCATCTTCCAGCCGATGGCTGACGGATTGAAGTTCCTGCTCAAGGAGGACTTCACCCCGGCCTATGTCCGCAAGGTCTATTTCTGGCTGGCGCCCGCACTGACCGCGGTGCCGGCCTTCATGACCATGGCGGTGATCCCCTTCGGATCCACGATGGGGAATCCCAACAATCCCATGGTCATCGCCGACCTCAATGTCGGCGTGCTCTACACCTTCGGCATCGTCTCCCTGGGCGTGTACGGCATCGTGCTGGCCGGCTATGCCTCCAATTCCAAGTATCCGTTTCTGGGCGGCATCCGGTCCTCGGCCCAGATGATCTCCTACGAGATCGCCATGGGCATGAGCGTCATCGCCGTCTTCATGGTGATCGGCGACCTGAACCTGTCGAAGGTGGTGGCCTACCAGGGCGGCGGCATCCACCACTGGATGGTCTTCAAGCAACCCCTGGCCTTCTTCATCTTCCTGGTGGCCGCCTTCGCCGAGACCAACCGCCTGCCCTTCGATCTGCCGGAATCCGAGTCCGAGCTCGTCGGTGGCTATCACACGGAGTACAGCTCGATGAAGTTCGCCCTCTTCTTCATGGGCGAGTACGCCAACATGATCGCCGCCTCGGCGATGATGGTGACGCTCTTCTTCGGGGGCTGGACCTTTCCGTGGGGCGGCGGAGCCGCCGCCAGCCTGTGGGGCGGGCTGGCCCACATCGCCTGCTTCATCGCCAAGATGCTGGTGCTGATGGTGGTCTTCATCTGGGTGCGCTGGATGTTCCCCCGCTTCCGCTACGACCAGTTGATGGACCTCGGATGGCGCCGGTTCATCCCCCTGGCCTTTGCCAACATCCTCATCACCGCCCTCGTGCTCGCCGCGCTGAACCACTGATCCACCGAGCCCCCCGCGCCCATGACCAAGGTCGTCGAACGCAAGCCCCTCTCCCTGCTGGAGCGCACCTACCTGCCGTCCGTCGTCGGCGGACTCCAGGTCACCTGGAAGCACTTCGCCAGGTCCCTGCTCCACGGCAAGCCGGTGACCATGGAGTATCCCGAGGAGAAATGGGTGGTGCCCGAGGGATACCGCGGCGCGCCGTATCTGGTGAAGGACCAGGAGGGCGACACCAAGTGCGTCAGTTGCCAGCTCTGCGAGTTCATCTGCCCGCCCAAGGCCATCCGGATCACGCCCCCGGGTCCCGACGGCGCCCCCGCCGACCGGGCTAACGCCGAGAAGATGCCCCGGGAGTTCGAGATCAACATGCTCCGGTGCATCTTTTGCGGCCTGTGCCAGGAGGTCTGTCCCGAGGAGGCGATCTTCCTCCAGCGCGACTACTCCCTGACCGGGACCAGCCGGGAGCAACTGGTGTACAACAAGGAGAAGCTGCTCGCACTGGGCGGCGTCCACGGCGGCATCCAGAAGTGGAAGCACAAGCTGGAGGAAGCCCGCGAGCAGGAGGCTTTTCCGGTAAACCAGGAGTAAATCCATGCCCGGACTCACTGATCTCCTCTTCTACGCCTTCGCCGGAATGGCCCTGCTGTTCGGCTTCCTGTGCGTGGCCAACCCGCTGAGCCGGAATCCGGTGACCAGCGCGATGTTCCTGGTGCTCACCATCGTGAGCCTGGCCGGGCTCTACACCCTGCTCCACGCCTTCTTCCTCGCGGCGGTGCAGATCCTGGTGTACGCGGGCGCGGTAATGGTGCTCTTCCTGTTCGTCATCATGCTGCTGGACCTGAAGGAGGAGGAGCGCCGGAAGATCCGCGGCATCACCCTGGGCCTCGGCGCCCTGTCGGTGGCCGTCATTGCCGGGATCCTGATCCGGGCCGTGGTGGCCGCGGAGCCGCTCGCCGGTGCCCGCCCCCTGCTGGACGGCGGGACCAAGGAGCTGGGCCGCTCCCTCTTCACCCTCTACCTGCTGCCCTTCGAGGTCATGTCGCTGCTGCTGCTGGTGGGCATGGTGGGCGTGATCCTGCTCAGCAAGAAGGAACTGAAATGACCGTCGGTCTCCACCACTATCTGGTCGTCAGCGCCCTGCTCTTCAGCCTCGGGCTGTTCGGGGTGCTGGCCCGCCGCAACCTGCTGGTGATCTACATGAGCCTGGAGCTCATGCTGAACGCCGCCAACCTCGCCCTGGTCGCCTTCTCCCGGTACCACGCCAACCTCAAGGGCCAGGTGATGGTCTTCTTCATCATCACCGTCGCCGCCGCCGAGGTGGCCGTGGGCCTGGCGCTCATCGTCGCCCTGTACCGCAAGCGGGGCACCGCGCACGTCGAGGATCTCAACAGTCTCCGCCTGTGACCGCCTCCCCTTCCGATCCCTTCCCGACCAACTTCCAGGACCTGGCCTGGGTGGTCCTGATGCTGCCGCTGGTGTCGGCGCTCTGCATCACCCTCGGACTCCGCCGCAGCCGGGTGCTCACCACCACGCTGAGCCTATCCGCGGTGGCGGTCGCCCTCGGGCTCAGTGTCTGGTTGTTCTTCCTCTACGGCGTGTCCGGCGATCGCGCCGCGGCCACCGCCCTGTCCTGGCTTTCCGTGGGCGGGCTGGAGGTTCACCTCGGGCTGACCGTGGACTCCCTGTCCACGCTGATGCTCATGGTCGTGACCGGGGTCTCCTTCCTCGTCCACCTCTACAGCACGGGATACATGGAGGACGATCCCGAGTATCCCCGTTACTTCGCCAGCCTGGGGTTCTTCACCTTCTCGATGCTCGGGATCGTGCTGTCGGACAACTTCGTCCAAACCTTCATCTTCTGGGAACTGGTCGGCGTCTCCAGCTACCTGCTGGTGGGCTTCTGGTACGA
Organism: Verrucomicrobiota bacterium; assembly: GCA_017302195.1. Taxonomy (GTDB): domain Bacteria; phylum Verrucomicrobiota; class Verrucomicrobiia; order Limisphaerales; family UBA9464; genus UBA9464. Next base: position 1,923 of record JAFLEG010000254.1, on the reverse strand, counting down.
CAAGCCTGCTGCCGCCGACGCCGCCAAGAAGGCGTTCCTCACCAACCGGGTCGGCGACTTCGGATTCCTGCTCGGCATCCTGATCCTCTGGGCGGCCACCGGCACCGTGGCCTTTGACGGCATGGCTGCCAAACTCGGAGCCGACCCCGCGCTGCTGGGCTCGCTCAGTTCGCTGGCCGGGGTGCTGGTCTTCATGGGCGCCGTGGGAAAGAGCGCGCAACTGCCGCTGCATGTATGGCTCCCGGATGCCATGGAGGGCCCGACTCCGGTGTCCGCCCTGATCCACGCCGCCACCATGGTCGCCGCCGGCGTGTACATGCTGTGCCGGGTGTTCTTCGTCTTCGGCGCCACGCCGGCCTGGCCCGAGGCCCTGGGCTTCCTCGGACCGATCTCGGCGCTGGACCTCATCGCGTGGACCGGGGCCATCACGTCCCTGGTGGCCGGCGTCATCGCCATCCAGCAGGACGACATCAAGCGCATCCTCGCCTACTCCACGCTGTCCCAGTTGGGCTACATGGTGATGGCCGTGGGCTGCGGCGGGCCGGATGCCGCCATGTTCCACCTCACCACGCACGCCTGCTTCAAGGCGCTGCTGTTCCTCGGGGCCGGCGCCGTGATCTACGCCTGCCATCACGAGCAGGACATCTGGAAGATGGGCGGGCTCCACTCGCGGATGCCGGTGACGTTCTGGACCTTCCTCATCGCCACCGCGGCGCTGTGCGGGCTCCCGGTGGTGACCAGCGGCTTCTACAGCAAGGACGCCATTTTCGCCGCCACGCTGTCCTCGGGACGTCCGGTGCTCTTCGCCGTGGGCATTCTCGTGGCCGGTCTGACCACCCTCTACATGGCACGCCTGGTCCTGGTCCTTCCTTGGAGCGCCCCGCAGCGAGGCGGCTGGGCATGCCGCAGATCCGGGACGCAACATGACCCTGCCGCTGCTCATCCTCGCGGTGCCCTCCGTGGGCCTGGGTTGGCTCCCGGTCGGGAACTACTTCCGGCACGCCCTCATTCCGGGGGCGGCCATCCATGCCGCGGACGGTCCCTCCGACGTCTTCTTCGAGCCGTTCAACCATTCCCCGCTGGGCGCCTTCTTTGGCCTCGGCATGGTGGTGTTCGGACTTTCCATCGCCTCTGTGGCCTACTGGGGCGCCGCCGCCGATCCGTTTCCGGCACGCCTTCCCCGGCTGTCGCGTGCGCTCCGCAACCGCCTCTATCTCGACGAAATCTACCAGGCCACGGTCATTCCGCTGCATGACGGCATGGCCGCGCTGGCCGGCGGCGTGGACCGCTGGATCATCCGCGGATTCCTGGTGAACGGCGTCAGCGGCGGGATGGACCTGTTCGGGCGGACCCTCCGCCTGCTCCAGACCGGCAACCTGCAGACCTACACCTTCCTCTTTGTCGCCGGCGTCGCCCTCGTGGTGCTGCTCGCCCTCCAGTAACGGCCATGTCCTCGCTGACGCTTCTTCCCCTGCTCCCCATTCTCGGCGCCTTGGCGGTGCTCCTGGTGCCGAAGTCCCACGCCGCTGCGTGGCGCGGCATCGCGCTGGCGGTCACCGGCGTTGGAATCCTCGTTGCCGGCGCCGTCTTCTTCAGCTTCCGGGTGGGCCACGCCGGGTACCAGATGACGGCCCACCACGCGTGGATCCCCGCCCTGGGCCTGAACTACCACGTGGGCGTGGATGGCATCAGCGTTGGACTCCTCCTGGTCGCCGCCCTGGTCTCCTTCGCGGCGACCTGGGTTTCCGAGGAGATCCAGTCCCAGCAGCAGCTCTACTACACCCTGCTCCTGCTCATGGTGGGCGGGGTTTTCGGGGCGCTGATCTCCCTCGACCTCTTCTTCCTCTACTTCTTCAACGAACTGGCCCTGGTGCCGACCTTCCTCATGATCGGCATCTGGGGCCGCGGCGAAGATCGCACCTC
>JAFLEG010000253.1:644-6584 GCA_017302195.1 Verrucomicrobiota bacterium | reverse complement strand
GTCCTTGCCGCCGGAGAACAGCAGCGCCGGCCGCTCAAACTCCGCCGCCACCTCGCGCATCACGTGGATGGCCTCGGTCTCCAGGTACTGCAGATGATCCAGGTGATAACCGCTCATGAGGGAAAGGGTCTGGGGTCTGGGGTCTGGGGTCTGGGGTCAAGGGCGATCGCCGAGAGATCGGATAAGTCCCGTAACGAGGCGGCCGGTTTCCATGCATCGCGCGATGATCTGCTGATGCTCCTCTGCAGTCACAAATCGGTTGTCGAGCAGAACATAGCTCATGGAACGGACTTCTCCGCCGGAACGTCGGGCGTAGTTGTAGGCTTGGCGCTTTTCTCCTGCATTCAGGGATTCCCAGCCTTCAGCGACGTTATTCATCACCGAGACGGCGGCCCGCTGAAGTTGATCCCGTAGCCCGAAATCCCGGGCGAGCGGCTCGCGGCGGCAGAGGGCATAAATCGCATTCACCAACTCCCGGGCAGAGCGCCAGGCATCCGAGGTTTCAAACGACTCACCCATCGCAAAGTGCCTCCGACCCCAGACCCCAGATCCTAGACCCCAGACCCCAGACCCTCTGCGCCCCCGCCCATCGCTTTGCCTCCCCATGAAGCGTGGAGGCCGCATTCGCGCTTCTCATCGGCCTTGGCAGGATCGAAGTAGTCCCATTCGTTGGGCAGGCCGTGCTCCTTCAGGTAGGCCTCCATCTGGGCGTCGGACCAGTGGAGCAGCGGGCTCACCTTGAGCACGCCCAGGTTGGGGTCGAAACCGACCAGGTCCATGCCCGCGCGGTTCGGATTCTGCACCTTGCGCAGCGCGGTGAGCCAGACCGTGGGCGCCAGCTCCCGCATGCCGCGCTGGAACGGCTCCAGCTTCATCAGCGTGCTGAAGGCCTTGATCCGCTCCTCGTTCTCGGGCGTGGGTTCCGGCGCCCCGCCAAACAGGGCGTCGTAGTGCGCCGCCGTCATGCGCGGGACGTACGCTTTGATGTTCAGCCGCAGTTGGGCCTGGAGCGCCTCGGCGTGGCGGTAGGTGGCCGGACGGTTGTAACCGTGGTCCACCCAGAGCACCGGGATGTCGGATCGCGCCTGCGTGGCCAGGTGCAGCAGCACGGCCTCGTAGGGACGGAAGTTGGTGGAGATGAGCGCGCGGCCGCCCGACTGCGCGACGGCCCACCGGACCACCTCGGCGGCCGATTGGTTGGCGAGCGTGGCGTTGGCCTGCTGGATCTGATCGGCAGTCATGTGAGGGAGATCAATTCGCCGCAACCGGCAGCCCGGTCCAGAACACGCGCTCGACCCAGTCGCCAAAGCGTTCGCCGGCCTGGCGCTCGGCGGCGTAGCGGGTGAGCACGGGGCGCAGTTCGGACAGGATGTCGGCGTCCTTCATCATCTCCTTCCACACCCGGTTGATGCGGGTGCCATTTTCATTGCCACCCAGCCAGACCTGATAGCGTCCGGGCGCCTTGCCCACGAATCCGATCTCGGCCATGTAGGGACGGGCGCAGCCGTTGGGGCATCCGGTCATGCGGATGATGATTTCCTGTCCGCCAATCCCGACCTCCTGGCACAGGCCCTCGATCTGGGTCAGCAGGTTGGGCAGGTAGCGCTCCGACTCCGCGAGGGAGAGACCGCAGGTGGGCAGGGCCGGACAGGCGATGGCGGCGGCGTGCAGGACTCCGGCCTGGTTCTCGGTGCGGACGCCGTGGCTGGCCAGCAGCGCGTTGATCTTCGCCCGGTCGCCCTCCGCAACATTGGCGATGAGAATGTTCTGGTTGGCGGACAGGCGGAACTCCACCGACGGGAACTGCTCCGCGACCTGGCGCAGGGCGGTCTTGAGACGGTAATCGTCGGCATCCTTGATGCGCCCCATCGAGACAAACAGGGTCAGGTACGAGGAACCGTCCACCGCCTTCTGCCAGCCGTAGGTGTCATTGGTGGTGGTGAAGGCATAGGGCCGGACGGGCTCCAGCGTCACGCCGGAGCGCCGCTCCACCTCCGCCTTCACAAAGGCCGGGCCGCGCTCCTGGACCACGTACTTGAGGCGCGCGTGCTTGCGGTCGGTGCGGTCGCCAAAGTCGCGATGCACCGTGAGCACCGCCTGGGCGATCTCGACGACCTTCTCCCGCGGGAAGTATCCCAGCACCGAGGCCATGCGGGGATAGGTCGCCGCATTGCCGTGGCTGCGGCCCATGCCGCCGCCGACCGCCAGGTTATAGCCGATCACCCGGCCGTTCTCCACCACGCCGATGAATCCGAGGCAGTTGGTGAAGATGTCCATGTCATTGGTCGGGGGGAGGACGAACGCCGCCTTGAACTTGCGCGGCAGGTACTGGCGGCCGTAGAGCGGATCCACGAACTCCTTGTTCTCCGGGGCGTCGAGGTTCAGTTGGACGCCGTCCAGCCAGATCGAGTGGTAGGCCCTGGTCTTGGGCAGCAGGGCATCTGAAACCTTCCGCGCATCCTCGTACAACTCCTCCCGGGCCCGACTGGATGCCGGGGTCGGAGCGGACATCACGTTCCGGTTCACGTCGCCGCAGGCCGCCAGGGTGTCGAGCAGGGCGTGGTGGATCCCCTTCATCAGGGCTCCCAGCTCCGATTTGGCGACGCCATGCCACTGGATGCTCTGGCGGGTGGTGACGCGCAGGGTGTTGTTGCCGTACTTCGCCGCCAGATCGTCAAAGGCGATCCATTGGGAGGCGTTGAGCACCCCGCCCGGGATCCGGCCCCGGATCATCATGATGTGGACCTTGCCGTGCTTGCGCTTGTCCCGGTCGTCCTGCTGGTAGATCCCGTGGAACTTGAGGAACTGCTCGTCGTCTCCCGAAAAGCTGTCCGCCGCCGGATCATTCAGCGTCGCCGCGATGTTCCCGGCCAGGGTGGGAATGGCGATCTTGAGCTGCTCGTTCTTGGTCAACGATTTGGCTTCCGAAACAGTACTGGGCGCGTTTTCCGACATATCTTTAGTATCCCGATCAGGTTTTCAATGGTGACGGAGTTCTCCGCGAAGGCCAAGAAGAAATCCTGGAGCCTCGAAGGCCATTCAAATCCGCCTGCTGGCAGGGAACCTGGGCGACCCCGGTTGAGCAACGGCCCGTTCGAAATCGGAACGCCCTCTCCGTCCCACCAGACCCCGCCCTCCCCTCTGTGTCCCTGGCGTCCTGGGTGTGAGGCCCTCCCTCTTCGCAGGCCCACAACGGCAGGACTCCAAATGCCGCTGCCGGAGCGGGATCCTGGTGGGATGGCGCCTCTACTCCTCGACAATGCGCGGCCATGCGCCCCGGACGCTGCCATAGTGCCGCGTGAGCCCCGCAAACTCCGCCGAATCCGGGTCGGGACACACCGGATGGCCGGCGGCGTTGAGGTAGAAACAGCCCAACTCCGCAGGGGGCAGGCGGGCGACCAGTTCCAGAGCGGACTGCGACGCCTCCATCCAGTGCTGCTTCAGCTCCACGAGGGTCACCGGCCGGCTCAGCCGCAGGTCCTCCAGGGCCTCGGGACGAAACACGGCATTGCGGCGGGACCAATGCAAAATGGCCTCGGGCGTCATGCCCGGATCCTTCCCGCCCGCGGCCCAGGCCAGCGCCCCAAGGTGCAGGTGAACGCCGTGAAGATAGATGGCATCCAGCACGTCCCGGACCTTCGAGCGACCGGCCAGGGCCAGGACCTTGTTCGTGGCGGCATCCCAGAAATTCAGACGCCAGCCCAATTCGGGATCCGGCATCACGGGGAAGAAGCGGAAAACACTGTCGAATACCCACTCCACCTTGGTGGTGAGTCCGGACCGCCGGACCTGGGCCCGTTGAAAAGTCTCCTGGGGCCGCCCCATTTCCACCTCGAATCCGGCATCCCGGAGTGTCGCCACATCGCGTTGTACCGCCCGGGCGAGGCTTTCGGTGGTGTCGTGAAAGAGGTCGAGGTCCCGCGAAGAACGGGGTGAATCAGCCGCCTGATGGAGCACGGTAGCTCCGGCAACAAAGCTGTCGGGATTCCGGTTGGCCGCCAGCAACCGCAGCACCTCGCGCTCAAAGTCGCCTAGCGGCATAACTCGGCGGCGATTCGGTAGCCGGCATGGCCGCCATTCTCCCGGAGGCCCTGGATGACGAACGGAATCCGGTCTTCGGTGATCGCCAGGTCGTCGCGACACGACCAGAAGCACTGTGCAAAGAAATCCCGGTAGGCCTGCTGTGCCAGCGCCAGCCGGCGATGCCGCGCCGCGTCATCCACGGGGATGGGAACCTCCGCATTCATGACATCACCGTACCCGACCCCGTCCGGATGGAAAGCCCGCACCCACGCGGGAGAGTCGGCTGCGGCGCATCTCATGGGTGGGTGGGGCGAGGCTTCGGCGAGCCGTGCGCGCAACCGCGAACCGCCTGCATGAGGAAGTCCAGGCATTGAACGTTGAACGTCCGACGTCGAACGCTGGACGTTCAATGGATTCTCTCGAGCGCAACGAACCTGATCCCCCCGAGATGCCTCACACGCAGTCGCCCGCGAAGAGGCGCCCGATGGTCGCCCGGATCTCGGGATACAGGGTCACCGGATCGGCCACCAGGAACTGCACCCACCGGGAGTTCCATTCGAACTCTCCGGTCCGGGCGGTTTCCATCGCTCGTTCCGGATCGAGAACCAGGCCCACCTGCGCGAATCCCAGGCGCACGCCTTCCACCTCCAGGAACTCCCGTCCCATGGCATCGCGCGCGATGAACTGAGGAATCAGGTCCATGGCGTCCCCGGAGAAAACCCCGGTAAAATCGAGATCCTTGCTGAGCCAAAGCGATTCGGCCGCCGGTTCCGTCGCGGGAATCCGGAAGTCGGGGTCGCCGACGCTGGAGAGGCGAGCGCGGTAGAACAGGCATGCGCCGCCGCCGATCAGGAGCGCGCGACCCAGAAACGGACGCGCTTCTGCGTGGAGCCGCGCCAGCGCCCGCTTCAAGGCCGGCCAGTCGTGTCTTCGGTCAGGGGACACGGATGGGCGGGCCTTCGTCGAAGCCCATCCGCGTTCCCCCGCGAGTCGGCTTCCTTCCCGCCTCTCGGGTCGCGGTGCGGCACGCCCCCCCCGGGGGATCACCGGAGAAGGCGGGTGGGTGTCCTCCCATCGCGGTTCCGCATCACTCGACGACGTCCATGCGATACCACAGTGGGGACTTCGGGGGCGCCGCCAGGACGGTCTGCTGGACGGATCCGTCGGCAAGGACCGGCTGACCCATCGGGAGAAAGGTGTCGTTCAGCGTCGGGGCGGTGACCAGTTGAAGGCGGGTGCCCGCCGCGGCGCTCCACTCAAGCATCAGGTCCCCGGACGCCACGATGCGCACCGACAGTGTCGGACGGGTCGGGACCGCCTCAAATGTCCAGGTCGAGATGTTTCCCGCCGGCAGTCCTCCGGCCTCCGTGAACGTCCCGCCCACCCACAGGACCCCGTCGGCGACCCCCAGGCCATAGACGAACGGATCCCCTCCGAGCGGCCCGGCGGTCATCCCGCTGCCGAGGGGGGCCCATTGATCTCCGTCGAACCGGGCGATGCGTTGCACCGCGACGGAACCCGCGTTGGTGAAGACGCCGCCGGCCAAGACACCGGCCCCGGAGGCGTGGAGCGTCGCGACGTAGTCGAGGGCGGAATCCCCGCCCAGCCCCTCCCCCAGCGACTGCCACGCCACGCCATCCCATCGCGCGACATGCCGCGCTGCGACGCCTCCCATCCGGGTGAAAAAGCCTCCGGCAATGGCCTGGCCCTCCGACACCGACAGCGCCAGCACCGTGGCGTCAGGCGCCTCCCCAAGCGACGACCACACGGCGCCGTCCCACCGGGCGAGGAAGGGCACCGGTTGGTTGAAGGCACCGCCGGCCAGCAACTGATCTCCGAGGTACGCCAGGGCCTGCACGGTGCCGCCCCCGGTGGCGAACAGGCCGTCACCCAGAGCCGACCAGCGGCTGCCATCCC
>JAFLEG010000253.1:0-634 GCA_017302195.1 Verrucomicrobiota bacterium | reverse complement strand
ACACCTCGGCTGCCGACAACCCACATATCGTTTGGTCCAGTGGCGCTGATGGCCTCGAATGTGGTTTCCTCCGTCACAGCTGGCGTTGAAGAGATCGCCCAGGTGCTGCCATCCCAGCGGGCAATGTTCCTCGCGGGGGTGCCACCCGCCTGGCTGAACACGCCTCCCGCCACCAGATCGTCATTCGGCGCCAGGGCCAGCGCCAGCACCGCGGTCCCGGCGCCGCCCGTGAGCCCGCCGCCGAGCGCCTCCCAGGACGTCCCGTTCCACCGGGCCACGTTTGCGGCCGGATTGCCCCCGGCGACGGAGAAGCTTCCCCCCGCATAGATGTTGGATCCGCGCACCGCGATGGCGCGCACCAGCCCGGGCTGGCCAAACGCCTGCACCCCGTCCCCCAGCGCGTTCCAGACGCCATGCTGCCGCACCGCGATGCTGTTCATCCTCAGGCCGCCGGCGGTCGGGAACTGCCCGCCCACCACGGTGAAGTCCGGTCCCGACGCCACCGCCTGCACCGGGCCGCTGATGCCCTCCCCCAGCGCCCACCACCGGGCGCCATCCCAGCGCGCCAGTCCCGGAACGGTCACGCCGCCGGCCTCATTGAACCCGCCCACGGCCAGCAGCCCGGTGGTATCCG
>JAFLEG010000252.1 GCA_017302195.1 Verrucomicrobiota bacterium | reverse complement strand
CCCTGGAAGTGGCGGAGAAGTGCCGCGTCGAGATCCGCTTTGGCAAGGGCGCGGAGCATTATCCGGTATTCCAGCCGCCGGAGACCTGGACCCGCGAGGGCTACCTCCGGCGCCTGCTCTGCGACGGACTCCGCCGGCGCTACGGCATCACGGCGCGGGTGGAGGGCAGCCGGATTGTCGTCTTGTCGGTGGAGGATCCGGCGAAGTTGGATTTTCTGCGGCCGCCGGAGTCCGTCGTCCCGGGTCCTCCGCCCGTGGAGGGAGCCGACGCTCCGGTCCCCATTTTCGAGACCCCAGATCCCAGACCCCAGACCCCAGACCCCCTCTCCCACCCTGGCATCCAGGTGCTGCTCGATCGTCTCGACCTGGAACTCGGCGTCATCGAGAAGACCGGCTACGTGTCCTACTTCCTGATCGTCGGCGACTTCGTGCAGCACGGACGGAGCCGCGGGATCGCCTGCGTGGCGCGCGGTTCGGCGGCCGGCTCGCTGGTCACCTACCTGCTCGAGATCGCCAACGTGGACCCGCTGCGCTACGGGCTGCTCTTCGAGCGCTTCCTGAATCCGGAGCGGGTGAGCCCGCCCGACATTGACATTGATTTCGCCGACGACCGGCGGGCCGAGGTCATCGAGTATGTGCGGGGGAAGTACGGACGGGACGCCGTCGCGCAGATCATCACCTTCGGCACCATGGGCGCGAAGTCGGTGCTGCGCGACGTGGCGCGGGTGATGGGGCTGAGCTTTGCCGAGTCGGACCGCCTGGCGAAGATGATCTCCGATGCCAAGTGGGGCCTGAAGGATGCGCTGGAGAAGAATCCCGAGTTCCGCAAGGCCTATGAGTCGGAGCCGGTCACCGAGGAACTGGTGAATCACGCGCTGATCCTCGAGGACCAGGCGCGCAGCGCCGGCGTGCACGCCGCGGGCGTGGTCATTGGCGCCCAGCCGCTGGTGAATCTGCTGCCGCTGAAGCAGGACGACGACGGCGGCATCGTGACCCAGTACGCCATGGGACCGGTGGGCGACCTCGGCCTGCTGAAGATGGACTTCCTGGGGCTGAAGACCCTCACGGTGTTGCGCAACACGGTGGAGCTGGTGGCGCGGGCGACGGCGAAGACCCTCGATCTGGATCAACTGCCGCTCGACGATGCCCCGACCTACACCCTGCTGAACAACGCGCAGACGTTGGGCGTGTTCCAGTTGGAATCCGGCGGCATGCGCGACCTGTGCAAGAAGTTCCAGATCGCCAGCGTCGAGCACATCACCGCGCTCATCTCCCTCTACCGTCCGGGGCCGATGGACCTCATCCCGGACTTCATCCGGCGCCGTCACGGCGAGCAGCCGGTCGAGTATCCGCACCCGCTTCTGGAACCCATCGCCCGCGAGACCTACGGCATCCTGATCTATCAGGAGCAGGTCATGCAGGCGGCGCAGATCCTGGCCGGATACACCCTCGGCGGCGCCGACCTGCTGCGGCGCGCGATGGGCAAGAAGAAGATCGAGGAGATGGTCCAGCAGCGGGAGGCCTTTGTCGCCGGCTGCGCGAAGACGCACCAGATTCCGGCGGCCAAGGCCAACGAGGTCTTTGACCTGCTGGAAAAGTTCGCCGGATACGGCTTCAACAAGTCGCACGCCGCCGCGTACGCCATCGTCGCCTACCAGACCGCCTACCTGAAGGCGAACCATCCGGTCGAGTTCCTCTGCGCGATGATGACCAACGACCAGGCCGACCTGGAGAAGCTCGCGCAGTACCTCGGGGAGGCGAAGGGCTTTGGCATCGAGGTGCTGGGCCCGGACGTCAATGAGAGCGACGTGAGCTTCGCGCCGGCGGCCGGTGGCGCGGGCGGGGCGACGGAGGGATCGCCCGAAGCGCGGCGCATCCGCTTCGGGCTTGCCGCCATCAAGGGCGTGGGCGAGGTCGCGGTGATGTCCATCCTTGAGGCCCGGAAGCAGGGCGGGCGCTTCACCACCCTGGAGGAACTTTGCGAGCGCGTGGACATGCGCGCGGTGAACAAGAAGGTGCTGGAGTGCCTGATCAAGGCCGGCGCCTGTGATTCCCTCGGCGCCAACCGGGCCACCATGATGGCCCTGCTGGATGGCGCGGTCAGCCGCGCCAGCTCGCTGGCCTCCGACCGCGCCAGGGGGCAGGTGTCGCTCTTCGAGGCCTTCGACGTCCAGCCCAAGGCGTCCGCCTCCAAGACGCCGGTGCTCGAGGAATGGCCGGTCTCGGAGAAGCTCGCCGCGGAGAAGGAGCTGCTGGGCATGTACGTGAGCGGGCATCCGCTGCAGCCCTTCGAGACGCTGCTGGGCCGCTATGCCACCCACACCATCGAATCACTGGCCGCCCTGGAGAACCGCGCCATGGCCCGGATCGGTGGCCTGGTGGGCGCGGTCCAGGAGGGGGTCAGCAAGAAGTCCGGCAAAAAATACGCCATGGTCACGATGGAGGACCTCACCGGGAGCGTCCAGCTCCTGCTGATGAACGAGAACTATGACCGGTATCGTCCCCTGGTCCTGGTGAACACCCCGCTCCTGGTGACCGCCGAGGTGAACACCGGAGAGGACCGGCCGAAACTTTTTCCCCAGGAGGTGCTCCGGCTCACCGACGCCCCGCGCAAGTTCACCCGGCAGGTGCACCTGCGGCTGCCGGCGGACGGCCTGTCCCGGGCGCGGCTGGAGGAGGTGCGGACGCTGGTGGAACTGAACCGCGGGTCGGTGCCGCTGTTCCTGAGCCTGCGGCTGCCGGACGGCCCGGTGGCCTTCCTGGAGTGCCACGAGCACTTCTCCGTCACGCCCACGGTGGAGTTCGAGGACTCCGTCACTGCCGCCTTCGGCCCCGGCACCTATCACGCCAAGGCCGACACGGCCCTGCCCGAGCGGGCCCCGAGGAAGTGGGAGCGGCGCAACGGCGGCGGCGAGGAGGGGTGAGGGAGCAGTGCGTCGGTGATCGGTGATCAGTGGCCTGTGGTTCGTGACCCGTCATTCGCGAGATCACGCCGCGGGCGTTCACCTCCGACCACCGATCACCGATTACTGATCACTGATCACTGATCACCGCCCCCCGCCCGCAATCCGGCTCGCGTTTCGTTTCCATCAGTGAATAGTCTGGTGGCTGACGAATGTACGCGACACGACGGTCCAACCAGAGGGGCGGAGACGCACCCGCAGGAGTTCCCTGTCCCGGGGGCGGATGGGGCGCCCGGACCCTGGCGCTGGCCCTGCTGCTCGCAATGTCCCGGGGGCTGCCCGTGTGCGGCGCGGACCGCGTGGTGATGGTCATCGGGGATTCCGTGAAGGAGGGATACTACGTCCGTCACGTCATCCCACCGCTGAACCGCCCGGGGATCCGCCTGGTGGATCCGGTCAGCGACATCTGGGATTCCCGCGCGGGCGTCCGCGAAATGGAGAAGTGGCTGGCCCTGGCGGACCACTTCGACGTCATCCACTTCAACTTCGGCCTGCATGACATCCGGCGGCACGTGCCGGGCCAGACCAGCGTGCCGGTGGACGAATACGCCGCCAACCTGGAGATCGTCGGCCGCCGGTTCCTCGCGACGGGCGCGCGGGTGATCTATGCCACCACCACGCCGGTGGTCCCGCCCACCAACTTCGACCGGCGTCCGGAGGATGTCATCGCCTTCAACAGCGCGGCCAAGGAGGTGATGGGACGCCTGGGAATTCCCGTGAACGACCTGTGGACCATCGGACAGGCCAACATCACCAATACCCTGGATGGCACGCATTTTCCCTTTGTGGTGAGCCGGGAACTCGGGGCCCAGGTGGTCCGGTACATCACCGACGTTCCCCGGATTGAGCCGGCGCCCGATGGCTCCGGAGTCTGGGTGGATTCCTGGCCGGCATGCCGGTTCCAGGTGCTGACGTCCACCGATCTCAAGGTCTGGAAAGCCAGCGAGACGCTGGTGCCCTCGGACCTGTATCGCGTGTTCTGGCCCGGCGGCGCGGATGCCGACTTCTTTGTGCGGGCCCAGGTGGTGCTGCCCCCCGCGCCGTAGCCCGGATATTTCACACTCTTTCTGCTGCGGCTGGCTGCAAGCCCATCTGGCGGCGTTGGCCTCGCGTTCCTCACCGGACAGTATGTCCCCATACAGCCCGGCTCGGAATCGCTTCGGCCGCCTTGCCAGACGGGCTTTCGCTGCGCCTCGCGACGAAAGAGTGTGAAACATCCGGGCTGGCTTCCCGCCACGTGCGGCGGGATCACGGCCCGGGTGAGTGGCCGTCGGCCCGTGGTTCCACGGAGCGGATGGCGGCGGCCATGCGGGCGAGGTAGCGCTCCACCGTGAAGTGCGCCTGGAAGTGGCGGCGCAGGGCCAATCCTTCCTCGGACAAGGCCACCGTGCGGAGCCGGGCCGCAAGGGCGTGGGGATCCTGCGGCGCGGTGAGGCCCGGATAACCCGCGGGCAGCATTTCCGGAATTCCCCGCCAGCGGGTGGTGACCGCCGGGATCCCATGGGCCATGGCCTCGATCAGGCTGACCGGCTGTCCTTCGCTGGCATAGTAGGTCGGAAACAGGAAGAGGTCCGCCTGACGCCATGCCGCCGACTTGGCAGGTCCGGAGACGAACCCGGCGTGGGTCACGGCGTCCGCGAGGTCCGGACGCCGGCAGCGCTCGCGAAACTCCTGTTCCAGGGCCGGGTCCGGAAAGGCGCCGGCCACCGTCAGGTGGAAACGCAGCCCCGCCCCATCCGCAGCGTTGGCCAGTGCGATGGCCTCCAGCGCATCGAAGAGCCCCTTGTCCCGGGAGTTCAGCGCCAGGAACAGCACGCGCACGGTGCCGCCCCGGGATCGGAGTTCGTCCAGACGCGCCCGGCGCACCGGGCCCAGATCCGATTCAAATCCGGGGCACGGGTCCGCAATGGCATTGGGCACCACCGCGGTGTGGACCGATCGGAAGACCTCGGCATCGCGACGGTTCGCCTCCGCCAGCACGATGGACAGGTCCGGACCGTGCAGCAGGCACCGCGATCCGAGGCGTTCCCAGGGGGTGGCCCGGGTCTCCAGCCACTCCCCGAGTCCGGCCGCTTCCCAGTGGTACACCCGGTGCCGGAACCAGGGGCGCAGGAGCGCGAAGATCATCCAGTCCCGGAGCAGGGGGGTGCGGGCGGGCGGACTGGGCACGTAGTACAGGGTCCGGATCCCGTGCCGCCAGCGCATCCGGAGGGCCTGCAGGCCGTATCGGAACAACTGCAGAACCTTGCCGCCCCGGGCGGCTCCGACGTCCTGCAGCCCGTCGGAGAACCGGGCATCCACATGGAACACCTCGATGCCCAGCTCCGGATGCGCCCGCAGGCCGTCCACGAGGTATTGCACCATCTGACTCTGGCCATGGTGGGGCGGCGGGACGTGGGCGAACACGAGCAGCTTCATCATCCGGGGGGGAGCATCCGCACGCAGGCGGATGAGCGGCGGGCGGCACTCTGTCTGCGCGCCGGCCTGCCCGCCCAGCCTGGAATTGCCTCCGGCCCGGCACCGGCGGGTGCAACCCGCCGACAGAAGATCGCAAGCCCGCGGAAGCCGGACGGGATTCCTCCCGGCAGATTGACGGGGTGAGTGCCAAGTCCTTTGACCATTTCCTGAGCTTCTGGCAGCAACTGCTCCAGACCCCGAAGCCGCGGACCTCCGGCAGCCGCCGGGTGGTGCGTGCGAAGTCCCGCCTGCGCCAGACGCTGGCATCCCGCTGAGGACCGGAGTTCCGGTTGCGTCCCCCGCCGGCCGGCGCATCCTGTTCCGACACGTCCTGCCATGAGCTCGCTCATCCCCCGCAAGGTTGCCGCCGCCATCAGCCGCCAGATCGGCCTCGAGTTCTTCGCCTCGATGCAATACGAGGCCATCGCCGGGTGGTTCAAGCTGGAGGGCCTGCCCCGGTTGTCCGCGCACTTTGTCCAGCAGGCTGCCGAGGAGCGGGATCACGCCCACCGCTTTATGAAATTCCTCCTGGATACCGGGACCCTGCCCGAGTTGCCGGCGATCCCGGCGCCGCAGATCCAGTTCCAGTCCGCGGTGGAGGCGGTGGATGTGGCCCTGGATCATGAGCTCAAGGTCACCGACGCCATCAAGGCGCTCTTTGATCTGGCCGACAAGGAGGGCGACCGGTTCACGCAGAACTCCCTCCAGTGGTTCATCCAGGAGCAGTTGGAGGAGGTCTCCTCCACCGAGGAACTGCTGCAGATTGTGAAGCGCGCGGGCGATGGCGGCCTGCTGATCGTGGAACATTTCCTCGCCAACCGTGCGGGGGCGAAGGCCGGGGGTTGAGCACGCAAGGGCCGGGCCTCAGGCGGAACGATGCGGTAGGAAAGGCGAGGCGCGTACACTCCCCATAAAATCGGCTGCACGGACGCGGTCCAGGCGGTGACGGGGCCTCAGGGCACACACGTCTCCTGCATGCTTGTCGCGGGGCCGGCTGCTGCGGATTCTTGGCCGGCATGGATGAGACCACCGTGGCCAGCGCCGTGCTGGCGGCCTCGCTTCGATTTCAGAAACTGCCCGCCAAGGTCCGCAGCGAGGCGTCCGCGCGGGAGGCCCGGGGCGAGGTGACCGATCTGAAGATCGCGGAGGACCGGCTGAACATCA
>JAFLEG010000251.1 GCA_017302195.1 Verrucomicrobiota bacterium | reverse complement strand
CGTCTCCAATGATCCCCCGGCAGGTTCGCACCACGGGCGTCCACCGGATCACCGCCTCTCCGAAATGAACAACTCCCTCCTTCATCGCGGGCTGCGCAAGGCATCCCGCATCGCCCTTTCCCCCATCCGGGGCGCCGGGGTTCCCCTGGGCGGCAACGATGCCCGCATTCACGACCTCAAGGACCGGCACGCCGGCAAGCGCGCCTTCATCATCGGAAACGGTCCGAGCCTGCGCGTGGAGGACCTTCACCGCCTGCAGGGCGAGATCACCTTCGCGTGCAACAAGATCTACCTCGCCTTCGACAAGACACCGTGGCGTCCGACCTACTATTCGGTGGTGGATGAACTGGTGGCGATCAACAACCGGGACGCCATCGCCAAGCTGCCGCTGACGAAGATCCTCTCCACCTGCGTCGGCAAGTATTTCGAGGAGTCGGAGGCCGACATGTGGGTCTGGGAGCTGTCGGTTCCCTCGTATCATGAGACCGCCACCGGGGTGGACTCGGGCATTGAGCATCCGTTCTCGGAAAACCTGCTGGTCGGCTTTTATGGCGGCGGCACGGTGTCGTACCAGTTGCTGCAGATGGCGTTCTACATGGGCATCACCGAGGTGATCATCATCGGGGTGGACTTCTCGTTCCAGGTGCCGACCCAGACGACCACGACGGAGGTCAAGGACCGGTCGTACCGGACCGCCCTCAAATCGGAGGGCGAGGTGAATCACTTCCATCCGGACTACCGGAAACCCGGCGAGGCCTGGTCGGTGCCCAACATGGCCGCGCAGCTCCGGGCATACCGGGCGGCATTGAAGCATTACCAGGCGGCAGGTCGGCGCATTGTCAACGCGTCACGCCAGACCAAGTTGGACGTCTTCCCCCTGGAGGACTTCGACCGCATCGTGGCGCGCTGACGCGTCGGCCCGGTGGCGGAGTCCGGATAGCCCTTGGCCGGGCGTGGTGCGCCCGGTAGGCTGGTCCCGTACCGAAACAGTGAAGGAAAACTCCGGGGAATGAACACTCATCTGGTCGTCGTCTGTGGCGGGGGCGGTTTCATTGGCGGCAGCCTGGTCGCGGATCTCCGCCGTCAGGGGTTCACTCGGGTGCGCAGCGTGGACGCCAAGCCGCAGAACCAGTGGTACCAGCGGTTCGACGATGTGGAGAACCTGGTGCTGGATCTGGAGGGGAAGGAGGCCTGCTACCAGGCGCTTCAGGGGGCGCACACCGTGTACAACCTGGCGGCCGACATGGGCGGCATGGGCTTCATCGAGCTCAACAAGGGACTGTGCATGCTCTCGGTCCTGATCAACACCCACCTGCTCATGGCTGCCCGCGATCTGGGCGTGCAGCGTTACTTCTATGCGTCCAGCGCCTGCGTGTACAACGCGGACAAGCAGCGCGATGCCCGCGTGACCGCCCTCCGCGAGGCGGACGCCTACCCTGCATTGCCGGAAGACGGCTACGGCTGGGAGAAGCTGTTCAGCGAGCGCATGTGCCGCCATTTCCGCGAGGATTTCGGCGTCGCCGCCCGCGTGGCCCGCTATCACAACGTGTACGGTCCGCTGGGCACCTACGATGGTGGGCGGGAGAAGGCGCCGGCAGCCATCTGCCGCAAGGTGATCCACGCCAAACGGTCCGGGAAGCACACCATCGAAATCTGGGGCGACGGCCAGCAGACACGTTCGTTCATGTACATTGACGACTGCCTCAAGGGCACACAGATGCTCACGGCGAGCGATTTTGTGGAGCCGCTGAACATCGGGTCGAGCGAGCTGGTGTCCATCAATCAACTGGTGGACATCGTCGAGCAGATCGCCGGGGTGACACTGGAGCGGAGCTACAACCTCTCGGCACCCAAGGGGGTCAATGGCCGCAATTCCGACAACACGCTGATCCGGAAGGTCTTTGGCTGGGAGCCCGATACCCGTCTCCGGGACGGGATGGAAAAGACCTACCGCTGGATTCACGACCAGATTGTGGCCGCCGCGGGGTAGTCGGGGCGAGGGGCACCGCCGATTGCGGCACCTGCCTGGCCGCGACTCCGAACCTGCGGCGTGTTCAATACGCCATCTTGGGCGGCACCACCACCTGGAAGGCGGTGCGCAAAATGATCAGGGCATCGAGGGCGATGGACCAGTTCTCGATGTATTCGATGTCGGCCAGCACCCTCAGGCGCAGGGCTTCATCCGTCGTCGCCTCGCCCCGGAAGCCCCGCACCTGGGCCAGTCCGGTGATCCCGGGCTTCACGAAGGTGCGGACATGGTAGTTGGCCATGATCCGGGACCACTGTTCATTGTGGCTGTCGAGGTGCGGCCGGGGCCCCACCACGCTCATGCTGCCCTTGAGCACGTTGAGAAACTGAGGAAGTTCGTCAATGCTCAGCCGGCGCAGCCAGCGGCCGGCAGGATAAATCCGCTCGTCATGCTTGCTGGTCTGGCGGTTGACGTCCGGATTGTCCACGTACATCGAACGGTATTTGAAGATGCCAAACGGCTGGTTCTGCATGCCGGCCCGGGGCTGGATGTAGAAGACCGGCCCCGGCGCCTGCCGGCGCTGGAGCAGCCAGACCACCAGGGTCGTGAAGGGCAGGATGCCCACCACGACCGGCAGGGACACCGCGATGTCGAGAATGCGCTTCAGGAGGCGGTTGAACGGACTCTCCAGCGGTTCATCGCGCAGGGTGAGGAACCGGATGCCGTCCTCGTCCACCATGGTCACCGCCTGACCGAACTTGTCCTCAAAATCCGCGACGATGAGCATCCGGATTCCGCGCCGCTCGCAGAGTGCGGTGAGGAACTGGAGCAGGTTTTTGAACATCGGGAACCCGCTGATGAGGATCTGGGTTGCCTTGGTCTCGGTCAGCACCCGCTCCAGGTCCTCGGTACCTCCCAGCACGGGGAGGTCGGGAAGGGTCTCATCAGTCGCGGCATCGGAGAGCATGCCGAGGACGCGCAGCCCCATGCGCTCCTGTCGTCGCAGCCAGGGGCCTAGCGTCTTCAGATTGCCCCCCGTGTTGTAGAGGATCGTGCGCTCAACCCGGTTGCCGGCAAAGAGGTGGCGGGCCAGAAATGCCGGAAGCTTGGAGTTGCTGTAGGCCAGCAGAAGGTAGGTCAGCGGCAGAAAGGTGAACAAGAACAGCCGCGAGATGCTCTTGTCCTTGGCGCTGACCAGGAAGAACAGCAGCAGGGTGGAGATCCAGAGCGTTTGAACGAAGGAATCCCGCAACCGGTCGAGAACCCGGAGGCGTAGCAGGGCCCGGCGCGCCGGGGCGGTGGTGAGGGCCTTGAGCATGAGCCCGACCACCGTCAGCACGGAGTAGATGGCGTACCGCCGGCAATCCACCGTGCCAGGGGCGTAGAACTGCGAAACCAGAAACAGCCACCCCCAGAACAGGGCTGTCACCAGCACCGCCTGGACCACGCTGTGGACGGCATAAAGGCCGCGCGACCGCTCGGAAATCATTGCCCGTAAAGCTCGGAGAGGGGCAGTGGCAATCGGATTCCGGCGCGGACGGGGCGGATTCGACATTCCCGGGACACCTCTGACGGTGCTGGGAATTCAGGCAAACAATCCATGGCGACGAAAATGAAAGGGCCGGGTGGCGGCGACGGGCTGTGGTCGCCGGCCGGCTGGATTCAGGACAGCGCAGAGCGCCGCCAAAGTCGAGCCCTGGATTGCAGGGTGATGGACGACCTTCGTCTTCCACAAATTTCTTTGCCACACGCGGCGGACAGCGCTCCTCTACCAGCATGAACCCCCCGGTGGCGGCACAGACCTTTCGCGTCTGGGCGCTGGACGACTCCATGTACGGTCCGGTCACCCTGGAGGTGTTGAGGGACTGGGTCCGGGATGAACGGATAGTCGCGGATTCCTGGGTGTTCTGCGAGACCTCCCGCCGCTGGCAGACCGCGGGACAGATGCCCGGGTTGCGGATGCTGTTTGGTGAGGACCTGTCCTCTGCCGTGGACCTCGAGCCGCACCCCATGCTCAAACCCTCGATCCTGCGCCGCGTCCGGGCGTTTGGTGACTTGTCCGACGAGGATCTGGGCGCCCTGACGCGGGTCGGAGACATCGTGCAGTTGCCCGCATTTCAGACCATCATGCGGGCCGCCTCACCCTCGGATGCCCTGTACTTCATCATTGAGGGGCAGGTCCGGCAGAGGATTCACGTGCGTCAGCGGGAAATCCTGATCGCCGTGAAGGAAGCCGGGTCCGCCTTCGGATACATCTCCCTGTTCGACGGCGGGCCGCATGTCACCGACGCCGTCACCGACTCCCCGGTGACTCTCTTCCGCATTTCCACCACGAAACTGCGGGAGATTTGCGTCCGGCGTCCGGAGGCCGGGGTGGCGATCCTCTTCTCCCTCGGCCGCTCGCTCGCCCAGCGCATCCGGTCCGATGACCGCCACCTCTACGAACTGGTGGCTCTGAATCAGGGCCGCAGTTGAGGCGCCGTGGGGGGGGCGGTGCCACGGCTTCCATGCCGTGCCTGACGCCGCAACCCCGGGGCTCGCGCGGTTCCGGAGGCGATGCCTCCCGGTTTCCCGTCGTCGTCCCGTAGCCAGGCCGGCATTTCATGCCGGCAGGCGCGCCGGAAGTCGGACTGGAGCCGCGGACGCACGGTGGACTCTGCAAGTCCCAGCACGCCGGTGAGGCGGTTCCACAGCAGCTCATACTGCCGCAGCGGCGCCACGCCATGGGTCCGGACCCCGCCGTCATGCAGGGCGTCGGAGAAGTCCAGGAAGGTCCGGAACGGGGAGCCGTCCGGATGCCACAGCAGCGGCAGGGATTCGGTGAACAGGCCGCTGTTGCCGAACAGGTCCCAGAAGCGCGAGAAGCGGCGCAACCGTGCCAGGGTCCCGAACTCGAGATCGAGCGTCTGCAGCACCTCATAGGGCGGCATTGGACCGTAGCGCATGGCGAACGCCTTGTCGTGACGTCCGATCGGCGTTCCCCGGAGCCGCTTGAGCAGGCCCACCTGGATTTCCTGGGGACCGAGGGACACGAGCCGGTCGAAGCCCTCGGCGAAGCTGTCCAGGGACTCCCCGGGAAGTCCGGCAATCAGGTCCGCATGCAGGTGCACGCCGCTGTGCCGGCGCAGCCAGCGGAGATTGTCCTCGAGTCGCGCGTGGTTCTGGCGGCGGCGGATGCGCTCCTCGACTTCGGGATTGAGCGTCTGGATGCCGATCTCGAACTGAAGCGCCCCATCCGGAAAGCGGGCAATGATCTCCCGAAGCGGCTCCGGGAGGCGGTCCGGCACCATTTCGAAATGGACGAACAGGCCCGGGCGCCAGCGTTCCAGGAAAAATTCCAGAATCGCACTGCTGGTGGGCAGATGCAGGTTGAAGGTCCGATCGACGAACTTGAAGCGCGTCACGCCACGATCGAGCAGCCCCTGCATGGACGCCAGGAAGGCGTCCAGAGGAAAGGCGCGTACCGGGATGTCCAGCGAGGAGAGGCAGAATTCGCAGGTGAACGGGCATCCCCGTGACGCCTCGACGTAGATCACGCGATGGGCGGCGTCCTCCTCCGAGTACAGGTCGTAGGGCAGGGTCAGGCCGGCGAGCTCCGGGACTCCTGCGGCAATGATCCGGGGCGGGGCCGTCACCGACGGGTCCGGGTGCAGGAGTTGGCGGCACAGGGCGGCAAAGGCCAGATCCGCCTCGCCGGTGATCACGTGATCCGCCAGTCGGACGATCTCCTGCTCGTCGGTTTCATGGCTGACCTCGGGCCCTCCGAGGATGATGCGGAGGTCCGGGTGGATCCGTCGCAGCAGGGCCACCAGTTCGGTGGCAGGTCCGACATTCCAGATGTAGATGCCCAGACCCAGAATCTCGGGGCGCCGTGCGAGGATGGCTTCCGCCATTTCCAGCGGCCGCTGCTGGATGTCGAACTCCGCCAGGGCGGCCTCGGGACGGAGTTCGCCCAGATTGGCCATCAGGTAGCGGAGTCCGAAAGCCGCATGCAGGTACCGCGCATTCAGGGCGGCGAGCAGGATGCGCGGCATGGCGTGGCGTGGCGTGGCGTGGCGTGGCGTGGCGTGCCGTCTGGCTCAGAGGGCCGGCGGCGGGAGATGGCGCAGCAGCTCCCGGTTCTGCTCGTGGCTGAGGAGCCGAAGCGCCTCGTCGCGGACCACCCAGCGGATCTCGGCGACTTCCTCGGTGTCCTCGGGCTGGCCCACGGTCTCGGCGGTCATTTCCCACATGCACACCACCTTGCTCTGTCCGTTGACGCCATACTGCAGGACCCCGGCGAAGCGCCCGAGACGCGCCCGGACGCCTGTTTCCTCGGCCACTTCACGGAGTGCAGCCTCGGCATAGTGCTCGCCCGCATCGAGCTTGCCCTTGGGCAGGGACCATTCGTCGGTGCCGTGACGGAAGCGGCGGATGATCAGCAGTTCCGGTTCCTGTGGGCCGGAGCGCCACACCAGGCCGCCCGCGGCGCGGACTGCGGACTCGGAATTCTTCGGACTGGGGAAATGCGCATCCATGAACTGCTCGTCATCCAACGGCGCGCCGGAACGATGGCAAAGCTCAAAATTGTTTACGGTCCGTGGCCCTCCTCCGGGGGCATGCGCTGTGCATCGGGGATTCTGCTG
>JAFLEG010000250.1 GCA_017302195.1 Verrucomicrobiota bacterium | reverse complement strand
GACGCCGTCGGTCAGCACCCCGCCGAGGCCGGCCAGTCCGACATTCCAGACCACGCGGTTGGTGTCCCGCACCTGGACCACATTTTCCTCCAGCACCTTGGTGACGACGACCGGGGTGAGCGGCAGCGACGGAGGCGTATCATGGCCGGCGCCTTCCCAGACCGAGTAGAGGTCGAGCCACGGACGCGCCCGCTCCCGGCGCTCCCAGACCATCCAGAGGGCCAGGCACGCCAGACCGATGACGGCGGCGCGCATCAGTCGGTTCAGGGCGACGAACAGGCTCATGGCGGGGAGGCGACGCCCGGGTCCTCGGCACGCCCGAAGAGCCGGATGGAGCGCCGGCGCTTCAGCGGCGGCGGCGGCGGGGCGGGCGGCAGGTTCACGGGATCCGGAGTGGGCGGCGGCACCCGCAGGTGGGCCAGCAGGGCCAGGTTGACCTCGGGCACCGGATGCACATCCGGACGCCGGTCGTGCCGGAGCGCGAGGATGTCGTGGGCCTGGACACAGTTGCCCACGTGGTTGAAGCGCCAGACCTCGCGGGCGAACACCCGCTCCAGCCAGGAACAGGGACGGGCATTATGCATCCCGACCACATAGGCGGCGGGCAGGTGCGGCTCCAGGACCCCTTCGATGAACGCCAGAGCCACCGTCAGCCGCCGCCATCCCCTGGCCTCGCAGTAGCGGATCCAGCGCAGCCGCCACGAATTGTCCTGCGACGGCAGGCCATCCTTCATGAGCCCGGTGACCGGACCCGCCACCATCTCGCCAAGCAGCGGCGCCCAGGTGAGCGAGGCGGCGAAGCCGGTGATCACCGCCAGCGCGAACCAGCCGGCGTTGGTGATGTCATTTTTGAGGTTGGCGGACGACTCCTCGGAGGCGCGGAACAGCACGATCACGAAGGTGCCGGTGAGCACGATGCGGAGGAGCAGGAGGATCATGTGCGTTCAGCGGTTGGGGTCGGGCTCCAGGATGGGCTGGGACATCAGGATGCCCCGCAGCGCCAGGTCGAGCCGCTGCCGGTTGACGGAATAGGTACGGGCCACCTCCTCCGACACGATCCCGGCCGCCAGCAACTCCTGCAGGTACTGGTCAAAGGAATGCATGCCGACGTGGTTGGCGGACTCGATGATGCCGGTGAGCAGGTGGAGATCATTCTCCCGGATGGCCTCCTGCACGCCGGCATCCCGGCGCAGCAGCTCCAGGCACGGTGTGCGCGTGCCCTCCACGTTGGGGATCAATCGCTGGCAGATGATGGCGTTGAGGTTCCGGGCCAGCAACGCGCTGATGTTGTCCTTCTCGTCGGCCGGATAGAACTCCCGGATTCGTCCAAGGGCCTGCGCGACCGAATCGGCATGCAGCGTGGTCATTACCAGATGCCCGGTCTCCGCCGCCTGCATCGCGGCCCAGATGCTGTCCCGGTCCCGGATCTCCCCGACAAAGATCACATTGGGATCCTGCCGCATGGCGTTGCGGATGCCATCGGCAAAGGACGCGGTGTCAATGCCGACCTCCCGCTGCTCGAAGTGCGATTCGGCATCGGTGAAGACGTACTCGATGGGATCCTCCACGGTCACGATCCGCTGCGCCGCCTGCTCGTTGATCTGCTGGAGCATCGCCCGGAGCGTGGTGCTCTTGCCCTGCCCGGTCGGCCCGGTCACCAGCACCAGCCCCCGCGGCTCCCCCAGCAGGTCGAGCAGGGAATCGGGCAGTTGAAGGTCCTCCAGCTTGAGCCGGTGCTGGGGGACGAGCCGGAACGAGCACGACTGGCTGCCCCGCTGCTTGCTGAAGTTGGCCCGGTACCGGACCTCCCCATGGTAGAAGCTGGCATCGTGTTCCCGCTGGCTGATCACCCGCGCCACCATCTCCTGGGAGAAGCAGTCGAGCAGCCAGGAGTTCAACGCCAGGGTGTCCAGCGCCGGGAACTCGGACTCCGGCACGGTCCGGAGCTGGCCGTGGACCCGGATGCGATGCGGCCGGCCGGTCCGCAGGTGCAGGTCCGAGGCGCCCTGCGCCTCGCACCACAGCAGCAGACGCGACAACCGCGTGCCTGGAGCAATCTGTTCCATGGGTTCGTTGCGGGGGAAATTTCGTTTACGCTCGTAACATTTGCAAGCCGACAATCCGGGCCGGATCGAATCCCGCCGCCGGCCTCCCTGAAAACTGAAAACTGCCCACTGAAAACTTCTTGCTGCCTTGGTCTTGGCGGTTGATGCCCGGCACGGTATGGCCCGGGCGTGCCGCGCGAAACCCTGAAAAAACGCCGGGAGCGGGCGGAGCAGATTCAGCAGGTGCTCCGGTCCACCTATCCCGACGCCCATTGCGAGCTGGTGTTCCACAACCCGCTGGAACTGCTGGTGGCCACCATGCTGTCCGCGCAGTGCGCCGACCGTCAGGTGAACCGGGTCACGACCACGCTCTTTGCCCGGTTCCGGACGGCGGCGGACTACGCCGCCGCGACCGAGGAGACCCTGGCCGCGGAGATCCGCACGCTGGGCCTGTTCCGCAGCAAGGCACGCAACCTCCGCCTCACCGGACGGCTGCTGGTGGAGCGGCACGGCGGCGAGGTGCCGCGGACCCTGGAGGCGCTGACGGCGCTGCCGGGCGTGGGCCGCAAGACCGCGAATGTCGTCCTGGGCAATGCCTTCGGGATCGCGTCCGGCATCGTGGTGGACACCCACGTCGCGCGTCTGTCCGGCCGGCTCCGGATCGCGTCCGGCAGGACCCCGGAGGCCATCGAGTCCGAACTGATCCCGCTGGTGCCGCAGGCGGAATGGACGGATTTCAGCCACCGCCTGATCTGGCACGGCCGCCGCCGCTGCACCGCCCGGTCCCCGGACTGCCCCGCCTGCGAACTACGCGCCCTCTGCCCCTCGGCCGCGTCGCAGTAGGAGACGAGGCTCTCGCTGCTTCCCCGCTGCATGCGGCTGCCGCCCACGGATGCGGAAATCACAACGTGCCGATACAGTCAGCGCCTCCTCACGTCGTCTCCTACATCGTCGGCTCCCCGCCCTCACGGGGACTTTCCGCCCAGCGGGCCATGAGCCAGAGCAGGTCGCTGAGGCGGTTGAGGAAGACGAGGATCTCGGCATTGCGCAGGTCGCCGGCCTCATGCAGCGCCACCACGCGGCGTTCGGCGCGTCGGCAGATGGTGCGCGCCAGGTCCAGAGTGGCGGCTGAAGGATTGGCGCCCGGGGTCGCCCAACCGCTGAAGGAGATCTTCCGCGCTTCGAGCGCCGTTACCAGATCGTCCAGCACGGCCACCTGCGCCGCGGTGACGAGCTGGAACCCGTCCCGTACATACCGCTCCAGGTCCTCCACGCCCGTGGCCAGCTCGCCCATGACCACCACCAGGTGCTTCTGGATGGCCAGCAGGCTCCCGCCGAGGAACGGGTCCCCCGTGGACGCCCGGGCCATGCCGAGCGCCGCGTTGAGCTCGTCCACCCCGCCATAGGCCTCAACGCGCGGATGGCTCTTCGGCACGCGGCGGTTGTACATCAGCCCGGTGGTGCCGGCGTCCCCGGTGCGCGTCACGATGCTTCCCATGTCCGGGCGCAGCATGGGCGCGCCTGCCTGGAACGCAACCGGGTGGGCGGCCCGGACCGCCCAAACCCACGGCGGCATCAAGGCTTGCTGACGGTGATGCTCGTGCCGTTGGAGTCCCCGTCCGGATCGTGGTTCGCCGCGGCGGAGTAGGTCAGCGTGGGGTGCGATGCGCCGGTGATGGTGAGCGTGGCGCTGGAACTGGACTTGCTGATGTTGCCGCTGACAAAGGTGCAGCGTCCGTTGGCGTCCGTGACGGCGTTGGCGGCGCCACCGGCCCCTCCACCCCAGGCGACGGAGACGGTGGCTCCCGGAATGGGCTGCTCGTTGCCGTCATGCAGGGTGACGACCACCGTTGCCTTCCAACTGTTCTTTCCGCTGTTGGCCGAGCTGCCGTCCAGATCGCCGCCATGGAGCGGATTGGACGGTGGGGGCGGCGGCAGGGATGTGCCGGTCACGCGAATGTCGTCCAGGAACCATTGGTCGTCGGTACCGCTCATGTTGGCATCGAATGTGATCTGGAGGGAGGAGGCTGAGATCATGGAGCCCAGGTCAAACTCTCGGTAGCGATAGACATTGTCGCTGTCGGACGCCGTGAAGGTGATGAGGGTGGTCGTGCCGCCTCCCGCGGGTGTCACCCGGACCACCGCGTGGTCGGCGCCCTCGAAGGAGCTGAGCTTGGACCAGAAGCCCATTTGAAGACTGGTGGATCCGGGTGGCACCAGGACCGTTCTGGAGAGCAGCCCAGTGCCGCGCCGCAGGCGCGCGTGCCGGCTTCCGGAATGCGGACCGGATGCGGTCTGGATGCTGGCGTCCCCGGACGCCGCCCACCCGCCACTCCAGTCACCGCTGCCGCCGGAGTAGGCGCCGGACTCGAATCCATCATGTGCAACAGACGCGTCGAGGAAGCTCATGACATAGCCGTCCGCCGCCCAGAGGTCCGGGGTCAGGCAACTGATGCAGCCGGTCTGATAGGCTCCCGCCGTGGTGGGAAAACTCGCGGCGGTGGCCCATCCGGTCACCAGGACCCTTCCGACGAGCGGATCGCAGGTGACACCCAGCGCCACATCGTTGTTCTCGGAGCCGCCGAGGTAGGTTGAGTAGAGCAGTTGGGAGCCGTTGGCTCCCAGTTTGGACAGGAATCCGTCGTAGCGGGAGGAGTTGGACTGGACGGTCTTGAGCGCCCCGGTCGTGGTTGGAAAGTCGGTGGACTGCGTCCAGCCGACCACGAGGACTTCGTCCCAGGGATTGACGGAGACGCCCCAGGCAATCTCCTCGCGCCCGTCCGGATCGGCCGGCCCGCTGCCTCCGAGGAATGAGGACCACAACAGGCTGCCATTCGGAGCGAGCTTGGTCACGTAGCCGTCGCTGCCGCCCCGCCGCGTCGTCTGATAGGCCCCCGGGGTGACGGGAAAGTTCGGCGAATGGGTCTGGCCAACCACCAGCACGTTGCCGGCACTGTCGAGCGCCACATCCCCCTTGGCCCAACTGGCCGGGAACGGGTCCGCCAGATTGACCACCCGGTCGTGCTCTTTGTCGGAACCTCCGAGAAAGGTGGACCAGACGAGGCCGGCGCCGTTGCCGGCGATCTTGGTGACAAACGCGTCATTGATTCCGCCGAACACGGGTTGAAACGCGCTGGCAACGGGAAAGTCCGATGACGCGGTGTCACCCACGACGACCGCATCGCCGTCCGGGGTGGCGGCGACGCCGACCACCCGTTCCTCCGCCGAGCCGCCAAGATAGGAAACCCACTGCGTCACGCCCGAGGCGCCGGCCAATTTGGCGACGAAGGCATCCTGAGCACCCCCGAGCGTGGCATCGAATGAGGGTGTGACCGGGAGATCCGTGGAACGGGTGTAGCCCGCGATGAACAGATCCCCCGCCGGGTCGAGCGCCAGGCCCGAGCTCCAGTCTGCGTCTCCGCCTCCGAGCAGTCGCGACCAGAGAATCTGGGAACCATCGGCCTTGATCTTGGTGATGAAGGCGTCCACCGCCCCGGCGTGCGGTGTGCTCAAGGTCACCGGGAAGTCCGGAGACGTTGTAAAGCCGCTCACATAGACGTCGCCTGAAGCGTTCACGGCGAGCCCCTTCCATCCCAGTTCCTCATCGGTCGCCCCGTTGCCGCCCAGGTAGCCGCTCCAGAGGAGCTGGGTACCGTCCCGGGTGAATCTGGCCACATAGGCGTCGCGGTACCATGCGCCCCCCGCCGTGTTCACGCCCGCCCCGGTTCCGAAGCCGGCCGGCGACTCCGGGAGATCGGTGGAAACGCTGTTTCCTGCGACCACAATGGAACCATCGGGAGCCACCCGGACCGTTTTGGAATTCTCCGACTGGGTTCCGCCCCAGAAGGAGGACCAGTCGAGGACCGGATCAATCACCAGTGCGTGACGCTCATCGTAGGGCCCCACCGTGATGCGGTACTCCGTGGCCGAAACCACCTCGAAGGCGCTTTCGACCTCGCGGCGGACGCCCTCAATGACCTGAAACGACACCGGCCGGCTCTCGGTGAAGTAGCCCTTGGCCGTGCGCACCACCAGGTTGCCGTTCCCGGACTGTTCGAGCGCTGTGATGCCCTCGTAGCGGAAGCGGAGCTCGGGCTTTGCATGGGGTCGCACCCGAAAGGTGTACTCGAATCCATGGGGCCGCTCCTCAACGTGCAGTTCCACTCCGCCCAGGATTTCCGGGTATCGCAGGCTCCGGTACGCCGGGACATTGGCGCGCCAGCGCGCCGGATCGTCGCCCCGAAAGAAGCTCACGGTGTGCTGCAAGGCTTCCGCCCCGACCGGCTCGGTGGGTCTGGCGCCCACCAATTCCCAGCGTGGCGCCACGGGCGATTCCCAACCCATGCCGTCGTGAGAGACCGGGACGGATTGGCCGTTCCCCAGGACAAAACCCCGATCTGTGAAATGAGCGGTGACTCCGTGGTGACGCAGGGTGAACTTAACGGCGTCGTTCCGCAGTTGCCCCACGTTGGGGACAAAGCCCTGCGGCACGGAGTCCAAGGATGCGCGAGTCTGGAGCTGCAGCGCGGCATGGGTGCCGAAGCCCGGCAGCCACAGGAGCCGCAGGCG
>JAFLEG010000025.1 GCA_017302195.1 Verrucomicrobiota bacterium | reverse complement strand
TGGCAGAAGCCTTGCAGGGCAGTAAAGACGCCATTTTACCGCCAACCGGGGAGCGAAATCGGCTAGAATTTCCCCTTCAGGATTTCCGGCAGGATCCGATCGAGTTCGTCTTCGACGACAACCAGTCCGTGATCGAGCAGCGCGAGGTCGGGCTCGATACCGTCAGCTTCCAGAGCGGGCTCAAGCACGTCCTGCGTCAGGATCCGGACATCATCATGGTCGGCGAGATGCGCGACTCGGTGTCCTTCACCGCGGCCATGCAGGCGGCCGACACGGGGCACCTGGTGCTGTCCACGCTGCATACCCAGAACGCCGCCCAGTCCATTGGACGCATCCTGGACTTCTTCCGGCCCGACGAGCGGGAGCAGGTGCGCCGCCAGTTGGCGGGCACGCTCAAGGCGGTGATCTGCCAGCGCATGGTGGCCACCGCCACCGGGGGCATCACCCCGACTCTGGAAATCCTGATCAACACGCCCACCGTCCGGAAAATGCTGGAGGAAAACCGGCTGGAGAAGATCGGCGCCGCCATCGAGACCGGACGCGATGACGGCATGCAGACCTTCAACCAGGCGCTCTACGACCTGGTGAAGGCGCGCAAGGTCACCGAGGCGGAGGCGCTCGCCAAGGCCAGCAATCCGCAGGCCCTGGACATGATGTTCAAGGGCATCTTCCTCGACGAGGGGCGTCGGATCCTGTCGTAGGGCCGGCCGGTTCTGGCTGCGTCCAACGGGGGATCGGATTGTCGCGGTTCGGGAAGGCAGGGCGCACGGCGTCCCGGCGGGCAGGAGGCAGGGGGCGATGTCTGCACGGCATTTGCGGGTCCGCTGCCCGGGATCTGCCGACGGTGAAGCGATCTGACGGCGTCCGGCCCGATGAATGCTTCATGGGCCGTCCTGGAGGTCAATGAGGCCTCCTCATTCATGAAGGGACCCTTCGATAGCCGTCAATTGCAGGCCTTTTCCATCCTGGCCCGCACGGGAAGCTTCACCGTGACCGCCCGGGAAATGTATCTGACCCAGTCGGCCGTCAGCCACTCCATGAAGGCCCTGGAGGCGGATGCCGGCTGTCGGCTTTTGGACAGGGTGGGCAAGAAGGTGATGCTGACCCAGGCCGGCGAGCATCTGCTCCGCCATGCCGAAGTGGTGCTGCGGGAAATGCAGGCGGCGCGCCATGAAATCGAGCAACTGGGCAAGTGGGGACAGGGCCGCCTCCGGGTCGGCGCCACCGCCACCCTGTGCACCTCGCTCCTGCCCGCGGTGCTGCGCGAGTTCAAGGAGAGCTTTCCCCAGTGCCTCATCCAGGTGGAGCCCGGCGACAGCCGGGACCTGATCCGGCGCATCGAGGAGCAGCGGATTGATCTGGCGCTGATCCTCAACGGGGCGGCCGACGGACGCTTCGACACCGTGCCGATCTTCTCCGATGAGCTGTGCTTCATCACCGATCCGCTGCATCCGTGGGCCGCGGCAGGCATCCCGCCGCGGCCCGAGGTGGCGCGGCAGAAGCTGATCCTCTATCGCAAGTCCTCGCAGACCTTCCGGCTGGTGGACGAGTACTTCCGGTCCGAGGATGTGGTGCTCAACACCGTCATGGAGCTGGGCAGCATGGAGGCGATCAAGGAGTTGGTGAAGCTGGGCCTCGGGGTGAGCGTGCTGGCCCCGTGGGTGGTGCAGCGCGAACTGGAGGAGCGCTCCCTGGTCACCGTGCCGCTCGGACGCCGCAAGCTGCGCCGCGAATGGGTGATGGCCCACTGGCGCGGACGCCGCCTCACCCTCGCCGAGGAGACCTTTGCCGGACTCTGCCGGTCGGCGGTGGAGGGCCTGCTGCTGGAGCGTCCGGCCGCGGCGGCGGAATCCGAGCTGCGGACCCGGGCCCGGGCCTGAAGGACTGTCCGAAGACCCAGCGGGGTCCTGCGGCGAGGGTCACCATCGAGGCGCCGAGAACCTCATGAAACGGAAACACCAGGTGGTTGCGGTTCTCAGGGGGGATGAGTTCCACGCCGCCGCCTGTTGCAGGATGTTTTCCAAGTCGCCCATCCCGCTGAAGCTGGCCCCCGGCGTGGAGCCAACCATCCCAGGATTTCGGAACGCGCCCGCAACCGTCCGCCGGCACGGGTTGGGCCGGGGACGTCCGGTTCGCCGGTCAGAGAAAGGTCACCACGCCGGTGTGGAGGTTGTAGTAGGCGCCCACGATCTTGATTTTGCCCTCGTCCTCCAGTGTGCGGAGCATCGGGCTGCCGGCCCGGATCTGTTCCAGGGTCCGGGTGATGTTGCGCTTGCACACGTGCTCGACAAACCGGGGATTGGACGACGCGCGTTCCCCGGAAAAGTCTTGCGACTGCGCCACGGCGGGCCGGATTTTGGACAGCATCGCCGTGATGTTTCCCACCTGTACGTCGTCAATGGCGGACTTCACCGCGCCGCACGATTCATGACCCAGAACCAGGATCACCTTGGCGCCGGAGACCTGGCATCCGAACTCCATGCTGCCGAGGATGTCTTCGTTGACGAAGTTTCCGGCGATCCGGGCGACGAACAGGTCGCCGATGCCGCGATCGAAGACATCCTCCACCGGAATGCGGCTGTCGAGGCACGACAACACCACGGCCTTGGGGAACTGTCCCTGGGCCGCCTGCCGGACCATGGCGGAATGATCGCGGGCGGTGAGATCGTTGGACACGAACCGCCGGTTCCCCTCCCGCAGGCTTTCGATCACCTGATCCGGAGTCAGGGCCTGCTGCTCGGCCTGGGTCAACACGCGCTCCCGGCGCGGCGCCGGCGGGGAGGAGGCCGGACCCTCGGCGGCATGGACGAGCGGCAGCGCGCCGGGAGAGACGGACAGCAGGAGCAGGCAGCTCCAGCGGCAGAAGGATGGGAACCCCGTGGATTTCATAACGTGGGGGAGCCGCGTTGCGGCCGGCGGAATACCTTCCCCGAAGGACCCGTCCGTCAAGCCATGTTCGGGGTGGACCGTGGTTCAGACATCGGGAACCCGGGCACCGGAGGGGACGGAGAATCTCTCCGGCCCACGGGCGTCATCCGGCGATCAGCGGCGCCAGGTTGGAGTTGCGCAGGGCCATGGCGCGGAGGCGGGGTTCGATCTCCAGGCTGTGTCGAATGAGGCGGCGTGCCTCGTCGGTGCGGCCCAGGAGGGCCTCGTAGCAGGCCAGATGATAGTTCCAGAGACCATGCTGGTGCGCAGATTCGGGGGCGGCGAGCAGGGCTTCGCGGCATTCGGGGATGCGGTTCAGCTCATAGAGGCAGCAGCCCCAGGCGATGAAGCGGTCCACGCAGGCGCCTTCCTGGCGGCACAGGGCGGCATAGGTGGCGGCCGCATCGTCCCAGCGTTGCTGCTGCTGGAGCAGCACCGCCTGAAGTTCCAGCGTTTCCAGTCGGGCGCGGTCGGCCTCGGGAAGCGACTCCAGTTCGCGGAGGGCCTCTCCGGGCATGCCCAGCTCGAACCATCCAATGGCGGAATCGAGACACTTTCGAAGGCGGTTCAACGGCACCGTGGGCGACAATGGCATGGAATGCCCGGAGAACAACCACGACCGCAGGAGACGAGGTGATTCTGACTTCCTCTTAAGCTGCGGTCGGCTGTCGCCCGGCGGATGGGAGGATCCTGCGTGCCGGTGGAGTGTGAGCGTCCTCACGTCGGCTCCCACCCCTGGTGGCGGGAGCCTCGCGCCACCGGGTCAGGCCGGCTGGCCCAGCTTCACGCGGAGGGCCCGGGAGACATTCTCGGGAACGAAGGGGGTCACGTCGCCGCCCAGCCGCGCGATCTCCTTCACCAGCCGGGAGCTGACGAAGGTGTAGGTGTCCTTGGGCGTGAGGAAGAGGGTCTCCACCCGCTCGTTCAGCTTGCGGTTCATGAGGGCGAGCTGGAACTCGAACTCGAAGTCGCTGACGGCGCGCAGGCCGCGGACCACCGCGCAGGCCCCGCGGTCCAGCACATAGCTCACCAGCAGTCCGTCGAAGTGCTCGGCGCGGACATTGGGAAGTTCCTGGACCGCCACCCGGACCAGTTCGTAGCGCTCATCCACCGTGAACAGCGGCTTCTTCCCCTCGTTGGAGGCGACGGCGACGATCACCTCGTCGAAGATGCGCGCCGCGCGCCGGACCACATCGAGATGACCGTTGTGGAGCGGATCAAAGCTGCCGGGATAGATCACCGTCCGCATGATGCCTCCAAGCTATCCCCGGCACGGGCGGACGTTCGATGCAAAACTGCGGGGAGCGGCGCTGGAGCTGCGCGGTGGGGCCTCCTGCGCGGCCCGCGGGTCGTCCGTGGGCGCCATGGGTTGGAACCGGGCCGCGGTTGGACCACGACCCTGGCAGGGCATGGGTCAATCGCCGAGCAGGCTGCGCAGGGCCGCGCGGGCATCAGCTTCGCGGTCCTTGGAGGCCGGTCCGGTCCAGGGCCGCTTGGCGAAGTCGAAGTACTCGCAGAAGTTGGCCTGGGCCTTCTCCTCCACCGGATCCGCACGGCCGTCACGGCAGTGGTGGGCGGCGCGCCGGTCGTAGAAGGCGCAGTTGAGGCAGACCCGCAGGTCGGTGCGGCACTGGGGGCAGGTCTCGCTGCGTCCGGGCAGGTCCCGGAAGGTCCATTCCCAGCCGCAACCGTGGCAGTGGCGCGTCATGGGGGGGAGCGTAGCGGGGGACGAACGCCGATTGAAGCCCAGGATTCCGGCGCGGCCTGCCGTCTGGCTGCGGCAGGACGGGTGGGGCGACGCTTTGCGGCGCCGTACGCGCGTGGAGTCGCCACCGGCACGGTTCGCCGTTGCGCACGGCTCGTTGAAAACTCGCCCCACCCTTGGGGGAAGGATGGATTCCTCCGCAATACTTGACAGGCAATGGACAGGATCGGGCAAACTTGCGTCCCGGTCCCGGATGCCTGCGTCGGCGTCCGGGCCGGCACGAAGTCCATCGTCCATCATGAGCCAGCCCGAGCAGCACGCCTTCCAGGCCGAGATCCAGCAGCTTCTCAACATCGTCATCCACTCGCTGTACACCGACCGCGAGGTGTTCGTCCGGGAGCTGATCTCCAATGCGGCGGATGCCTGCGAGAAGCGGCGGTTCCTCCAGGCGAGCGGGCAGACGCCCGCGGAGGAGGCGCCGCTGGGGATCACCCTGACCACCGACGAGGCTGCCGGCACGCTGACCATTGGCGACAATGGTGTGGGCATGTCGCGGGAGGAACTGGTGCAGAACCTGGGAACCATCGCCCATTCCGGGACCAAGGCCTTCCTCAAGGCGCTGGCCGAGCAGCAGAAGCCCGATGCCCGCCTGATCGGCCAGTTCGGGGTGGGATTCTACTCGGCGTTCATCGCGGCCAAACGCGTCTCGGTCATCTCGCGGACCCATGCCGGGGGGGCGGAGGGCTGGCAGTGGTCCAGCGAGGGCGGGAACGGATACACCCTCGAACCGGCGCCCGACGCCACCCCGGGCACCCGGATCGTGCTCGAGCTCAAGGACGATGCGAAGACCTTCGCCGAACCCGGCCACCTCGAACAGTTGATCAAGCGCTACTCGAACTTCGTCGCCTTTCCGCTCGACCTGAACGGCAAGCGCATCAACACGGTGCGCGCCATCTGGTCCCGGTCGAAGTCCGAGGTGACCGAGGAGGAGTACACCGAGTTCTACGAGTATCTGGCCCACGATCAGGATGCCCCGCGGTATCGCCTGCACTTCACCGCGGATGCCCCCATCGCCATCCAGTCACTGCTCTACGTGCCGTCCCGGAGCCTCGAGCTGCCCGGCGTGATGCGTCAGGAGTCCGAGGTGCACCTGTACTGCCGCAAGGTGCTGATTGATGCGCGTCCCAAGGGGCTGCTGCCGGAGTGGCTGCGCTTCCTGCGCGGGGTGGTGGACAGCGAGGACCTGCCGCTCAACGTCTCGCGGGAGCGCATGCAGGACTCGAGCCTGATGCGGAAGCTGAACAAGGCGCTCACCGGACGCTTCCTCAAGCACCTGGAGGAGGAGGCCGGACGCGATGCAGCCGCCTACGACGCCTTTTACGCCGAGTATCACCGCTTTCTCAAGGAGGGCATCCTGAGCGACTGGGAGCATCAGGCGATCCTGGGCAAGCTGCTGCGCTACGAGTCGTCGTCCACGGAGCCCGGGAAGAAGACCTCGCTGGCGGAGTACGTGCAGCGCATGCCCGGGGACCAGACCGCGATTTATTTCCTCCAGGCCCGGGACCGGGCCGCAGCGGAGGCGAGTCCCTATTTCGAGGTGTTTCGCGCCCGGAAGCTGGAGGTGCTCTTTGTCGAGGAGGCGGTGGATGAGTTCGTGCTGGACCGCATCCGGGAGTTCGAGGGCAAGCCGATCACGGCGGCGGAGAAGGCGGATCTGAAGCTGGAGGCGCCGGCGACGGGCGCCTTGTCGGAGCCCGATGCCGCCGCGCTTGCCGGCTGGCTGAAGACCACGCTGGGTGAGGCGGTGCACGAGGTGCGTGCCTCCACGCGCCTGGTGGACAGTCCGGTGGTGGCGGTGGACAGCGACCGGCAGCTCACCGGATCCATGCGGCGCATGCTCAAGGCCATGGGCCGCGAGGAGGGCGGCCTTCCCGATGCGGCACCGGATCTGGAGCTGAATCCCGCCCACCCGGTGGTGGTGCGGCTGCAGGAACTGCGCGGGCAGGATGGGCCGCTGGCCGAACTGGTCGCCCAGCAACTGCTGGATCAGGCCCGTCTCGCCGCCGGACGCCTGGAGGATCCGCGCACCATGCTGGCCCGCATGAACACCCTGCTGTCCCGGGTGGTGGGCGCCGCTCCGGAAACCAAGACGGGCGGCTGAGCCGGCCGCCGGCTCAGGAGGCGCGTGCCAGCCGGGCGCGCCGGAGCAGCCACACCAGCTCCTCGGTGTAGGCCATCGGACGCGGATAGGTGATGGCCTCGGTCACATCGCCCTCCAGGGTGGAGTCGGTCAGCAGGTTGGCCGCCTTGTTGGCCAGCACGCCGTCACAGTGACCCACCAGGTCGCGCACCAGGCGTCGGAAACTCTCCCCCTGGTTGTCGGGCTCGTCGGCATCCACATAGGCCGGCATGTGGTCGAAGTGGAGCCGCTCCAGGTTGGTGAGGAACCGGGCCTCGCAATCCCCGACCATGATCTCCAGCTTGAGCTCGCGCTGGTCGTAGCCCGCGGCCACGACCCAGACCTGGGACCACGGGACTTCGGTGGGACGCCCCAGCGGGTCAAAGATCACCAGGTGCTCTGGCGCACACTGCACGTAGTCGAAGAGCTTCGGGTCCGGCAGCCGGGGCAGATCGGACTCGGGGGTGACCTCGATCTCGATGCCCTCGGCACCGAGGGCTTGCTGGAGAAACAAGGCGTCTTCCAGGGAGAGATCGCGGGCCAGGATACCAAAGGCATCGTCGGCGACAAACTTGGCGTCCGCGGGAGTGAGGCCGCGGCCGGTGGCGAACGCCCGCTGGAGGGTGGCCACATCGAGCGGCGCCAGCTTGGTTTGCAACAGGGCGTAACCCATGGCCGGAGCCTGCCCGGAGTCCCTGCAGAGGGGAAGCACGACCGGTGGGAATGTGGGCGCGAAGGGAAAGGATGAATGAGGAAGGATGAGGGATGAAGTGAAGACAGCGCCCTCTTCGGGCGAACCTCCCGGTGAGCCGCGCCCGTGTGGAGGGGCCGCTTTGCCGGGCGCGCCAACCACGATCCGGGCGTTGATTCTCCTCCCCGCGCGCCGTCCGCGTCCGACTCCAAAGCGGTGGCAAGCCGCCGCAGTCCCAAGACGTGCTCTGACTTCCACCGGGCCTACAGCCGTCGCCGCCGGACCAGTTCCAGGAACTGCTGATCGTCCCCGGGGGTCACGGGCAGGGCGACGGTCCGCAGGTACCCGTCGCCGTCAAACGCATCCACGCGCGTCCTGTTGGGAGCGTCGAGGCGGCTGCGCAGATAGATCTCGTAGGTCGCACCGCGCTGCGTGGCCACCGTGGCGTCCAGACGGTTGTCCACCAGGCGCGCGTTGCTGAATACCGTGTCGGGATCGGGAAGCAGGCGACGGAGGCGATGGACGGCGTCCGGATTCGCGGCATGCGAATCCATCAGGGCGACGAGGACCGCGCCGCCGGGCGTCGCCACCATGGATCGGACCTCGGGCGGCGAATCAAACCGCAGGCCAAACACCAGTTGGAAGGTGTCGTCGAGAGTTCCATTCGCATGCCAGCGAACCAATTCCATCTGGCTGTCCGACCGGCGTGACGCGGGCGCGATCACCCCGCCCCCCGGCAACAGAATCATCTGGAAGCCCGGTAGACGGGGCAGGGAGACGCCCGGGACGGAGAGATCCGCGAGATCGAATGCGGTTTGTCTGCCTCCTTCCGAATCCAACGGTTGCGGGGGCAGTCCCACCAGCAACGAGTCTCCAGGCAGAATGAAGAACTCGTTCCACCGATTGGCGCCCGCAACAAACGCGGGATCGCGACTTCCATCTGACAGGAGGCGCTGAAGCCCCAACGCCTCGAAGTTCGGAAACGGGGCATCGGCCGACGCCCGGAGTCCCGCCACGAGGATGCGTCCCTCCGAGTCGGTCTGCATGCGCTCCACCACCTGCCCTGGCGCCAGAGGCGATCCAAACTCCGGGTCGGGCTGGCCCTGGGAATCAAGACGGACCAGATGATAGGCGTCCCGCGAACCAACCCGGCGGAACAAGCCTGCGATCAGAAGCTTTCCATCCGGCTGTCGGGCCAGCGCCGTCACTTCGGACACGTCGAGGTCGGGCCACGGCCTGGGGATGGGTCTGCCCTGCGGATCCAGTTCCAGAAGCCCGTGAGCCCCGGCCCCGGCCATCCGGGTGAACGTTCCCCCCACAAGGACACCCCCGTCGGCGAGGGGCAGTACGGCCTGCACCACGCCGTTCCCATGGACCACTCCGTCGGCGCCAAACGAGGCATCCCAGGTACCGTCGGCGCGGAGTCGGCCCAGCATGGGTTCTTCGGCGGCGCCCGACGCCAGCCACCGGGAGGTGATCCACAGGCGGCCGTCGGGCAGCGGCATCAGGATCTGCGGATCCGGCAGCCGCCCCAGCGACACGTCAAAGTCGGGATCAAGCTGCCCCGCGAGCGGACTGCGGACTCCCAAGGTGACCCGGGGAAACTCGAGTTCCTGGACGCCGCCGGCATTGCGCGCCACCAGGTGGAACGATCCGAGGGATGTCCCGGCATCCACCGGCAGTTGCAGCACCCGGTGGGTGGCGCCCGGGACGGGCTGACCGTCCCGCATCCACTGCAGCTCCGGCGGCGGATCACCGCGAACCTCGGCGGCCAGATACAGCACCTCATTGGTGGCGATGCGCGGTCGGGACACCGTGGATCGAATCTCCGGAGGTGCGCCGGGCGGGTCATACGCCAGCAGTCGGGCCAGCCCCGGCCGCTCCGTTCCATTCACCCGGTCAAATCCACCGTGAATCCAGAGGCGTCCCCGCGCATCGAGCTCCATGCCCATCAGCGACCCCCGGTTGGGACCGTCCCCGAGTTCAACCTGAAACGATTCGTCCAGCGTCCCGTCGGGCAGCAGCCGGATCAGGCTGGTGACGGGACGATCCGACCAGCGATCGAAGGTTCCCCCCAGCAGGATGCGTCCGTCCGGCTGGATCAGCGGCGGCAGCAGAAATCCGGAAACATCCAGGTCAATCCAACGGATCAGACCGCCGCGGTCGTCCAGTTGTGCGAGGCGGCGGTTGGGCGCGCCTCCATTGGCTTCCAAATAGATGGATCCGTCCTTTCCCAGAGCCAAAGACAGGGGTTGCCCGCTCAGCACCCCCCCTTCCGTGATGGCGATCCCCAGCGCCTCCGCAGGATCGAAGCCCGGGTCGGGCCGGCCATCCGGCAGCACCCGGACGATTCCCAGACGGGTTTCCGGACCCGACTTCACAAAGTTACCGATGGCCAGCAGGCGGCCCTGCGGATCACGGATCACCTGTTGCACGAGGGACCGGCCGTTGGGCGGTCCGAATTCCAGCCAGCAGGCCCTGGCAAAGGAAGGATCCCGAACGCCTTCGTTGCTGAAGCGGGTCAGGTCGGAAGTCACCCAGCCACCATCCTCGAGGGGGAGCAACGGCGACATCTCCGGAAGGGCGCGCCCACCCGCGAAGGAGAGCGGCCGGCCCATGCCCAGCCCATCAAAGGCGTAAATCCCGACGGAACCACGCGCCCACAGACCGCCCCAGGGCGTTGCGGTCAGCCAGTGAATCGTGGTGGTGACACCCGGACGTCCGTCGTCCACGACGATTGCGGTGCCATCCCAGCGCCCGTCATCGCCATAGCGCCGGATCTCCGGCGTCAGGATGTCGAAGCCATGGCAGGCATCCCCAACCACGATGAACTCCCGGCGCCCCGCCAGTTCCGAGGCCACCGGCGCAAAGCCGGCGTCCAGTGCGCCCGTGCCCGGGTGAGCCACCAGGGTCGCCAGGACACCGCCGGCCGCTGACAGCACGCTTCGGAACCAGCCGGAAAAGTCTCCGGCCCTGGGTGCGCGGATCCTGATGGGAGGGGATTTCATGGTGCTGGCGATGGGGGGGTGAGAACTGGTTACAAGTGTTCTCAATAGTTCTCAATCGTCAACAGTGTTTTCGATTCCCACGTTGGCTCCCCCCATGAACCCGCTCACGACCGCCAGGCCTTGGACTGCGGCGGCGGCTTGCCATGCCACAGCCGGGCGAAGGCAGGAGCGCCGCGGAGACGCCGCTTTGCCACGACGGGCCGGTTACGCACCGGGCGTTCATTGTTCTCTTCACGCGCCGTCGGCGTCCCACGCCAAAGCGGTGGCAAGCCACCGCAGTCCCAAGACGCGCTTCGCCAACCACCGGCACGGCGAACCTCTGCTGACGCGCACGGACATCGCCGCGCCCTATCGCCAGCGGACCGTCTTCACGAAGACCAGCAGGTCGGCGAGTTCCTGGCGGCTGAGCTGCTCGTCGAGCCCACCGGGCATGACGCTGATGATGCCCGGCGAGAGGTCGGCAATCTCCTCGCGGCGGATGCGCTGCTCCGCGCCCGGACCGGTGACCAGGGTGATGTCCTGCGGGGTCTCGCGCCGCACGATGCCGCTGAATTCCTCCCCGCCCTTCAGGGTGACCCGTGTCGGCTCGTAGCTGCGCACAAAGCTGAGGCTGGGATACACGATGGACTCCAGCAGGTCGCGCTCGCTGCGCACCTCGCCGATCTTGGTCAGTTCCGGGCCCACCTCGCCGCCGAGGTATCCGATGCGGTGGCAGGAGGCGCAGGCGGCCTTGGACCCGTTGAACACCGCCTGTCCCCGGCGCGGATCGCCCTGGGCCGCCTGGAGCTCGGTCAGCAGCGTCTCCAGCCGCGCGGCCTGCTGGACGGCATCGGTGTTGAGTCCCGCGATCCAGGCATCGGCCGCGGCGCGCACCGGTTCCGGGAATTTGGCGAAATGGGGCTTCAACTGGGAAGGGTGCAGGCTCCGTGCGCTCCGGGAGGCTTCCAGGGCGGCCAGCAGGTCCTTCCCCAGGGCCTCGTCACCGCCGGCGTCATACGCCTCAAGAAGTGGGTGGAGTTCCAGCGGGCCCGCGGCAGCCAGGCGCGGCGCCAGTTGACGGAGCTGGATCGGATGCAGCCGCGACTGCGAGAGCAGTCGCGCCGCGGCGGCTCGCGCCCCGGGCGGATGGATGGGCTCGAGCAGGCCAACCGCGACCTCGAACTCCGAGGCATCCAGCACACGGCCCGGAGGCAGGGCGGCCAGCGCAGCCAGGCGGCGTTCCGCCGGCCAGTCCGCCTTGCGGGCGAGGCGTCGCAATGCCGAGCTGACGGCAGCATCACCGGAGAATCCACGGGCCGCTGCGAGTGCGGACGGCGCGACGGGGTCCGGCGGGTCCTGCAGCACGGCAATCACCGCCGCCCGCCAGCGTGCCGGACGCTCCTTGAGCGGCGCATCGCCGATCGCCGCCAGGGCGGCTGCCTGGGTGTCGGGTGGGAACTCCCCGCCCTCGGCGATCTCGGCGAGCAGCTCCTGACCGCGCGGATCCCGGGTCAGCAGGGGCAGACGGCGGTTCCAGGTTTCGCGCGCCTCCGGGGTCGCTGCCGATGCCATCAGGCGTTCCCGGATACCGGCCGCCAGCTCGCCGCCCCATTCCGGGTGCCGCGACAGGATCCAGTCCGCCGCCGACCGCAGCCGGGCATCGTCCGCATCCAGCAGCGGCACCACCGTGAGCGCGTTCAGTCCGCCGTCCGGCATGGCATCCAGGGCAATGAGCGCGGCGCGCCGGACCCGCGGCGATGCCGACGCCAGCCCGGCCCGGGTGGCATCCGCGGCACCGATGCGGATCAGCGCATGGATGAGACTGTGTTCCAGGAAGGGCTCCACCGCTGGAGATGCCGCCACGGCCGCCAGAATTGCAGGCGTCGTGGTGGGAATCCGGAGGCGGCCCAAACCTTCCCCCGCCGAACGGATCAGGGCCGGGTCGGCATTGGTCAGCCAGCCGGTGCACCTTGGGGCGAGGTCCGGATCCGGCCGCAGCGACAACGCCTTGGCCGCCACGCGGCGCAGACCGGGATCCGCATGTTCCGTCGCCTCGGTCAGCATGGCCGTTCCGGCCGGCGTGCCGATGCGGAAGGCCACCCACGCCGCCTCCTGCCGCTGGCGCCAGGAGGGGCCGTTCAACAGGGCCTCACGCACTCCCGGCAAGGCGGCTGCGCCCGCCCGGACCAGGGCGTTTGCCGTCGCTTCGCGGATGGCCCAGGAGTCGTCGGCCAGTCTGGCAGCCGTCATGCGGAAGTCAGGATCACCCTTCAGAGCCTGAACACGGTTCGGGCTCCACAGATCCTTGGAACGAACGGCCCCCTCGCGCCGCACCCGGTAGATGGCCCCGAGCACGTCGGGCTTGGCGAGCTGGGAGCTCGGACAGCAGAGCCGGTACCACCCGCCGGTGTCCACCACCAGCAGGCTGCCATCGGCGTCCTCCACCACGTCAGTCGGATGAAAATCCACCTGCTCGGTCACGAGGAAATCGGAGTCGGTGCTGGCAAAGGTGGCACCCTCGGGACGCAGCGCATGCCACGTCACCTTGTGCAGGTTGAAGGAGGAGGCGAACACCGCATCGCGGAACTCCGTGCCGAACGCGGCGCTTGTGTAGCGCATCAGGCCGCATTCCGCCGCCGGACCTGCCTGAAAGAACGGATGAAACAGCTCGGGCCCGGTGCGGATCACCCGGCCGTCGTCCAGCACGTCGTTCTCCTTGCCGAAGACACCGCCCTGGATGGCGTGGGCGATGCCGTCGCGAAATCCCGGCTGGGAGAAGTCAATGAAGGTGCTGGAGAACAGCACCTCGCCATCGGGGGTGAAGGCGATCTCCACCGGGTTGTCCATGCCACCCGACATGACCACGCCCAGGTCGGATCCGTCGGGACGCGCCCGGTAGATGTGCGCCGCCTTGTCCTGAAGGGTGCGTCCGTCACCCAGCCGGTGCGTCTGCTCCGCGAACGCCCCCTTGGTCCAGTACAGGTAGCCATCGGGACCGGCATGCG
Organism: Verrucomicrobiota bacterium; assembly: GCA_017302195.1. Lineage (GTDB taxonomy): Bacteria > Verrucomicrobiota > Verrucomicrobiia > Limisphaerales > UBA9464 > UBA9464. The sequence continues at coordinate 2,607 of JAFLEG010000025.1, read as the reverse complement.
GCCCGTGGATGTCATTGGCGCAGCCGGTCAGCGTGCCGCCCTGGAACCACTCCACCCGCTGGTCCGCCTTCCCGTCGCCATCGGTGTCGGTGAACTTCCAGATGCTGGGCGGCGCCGCGACGTACACCGAGCCGTCGTGCCACAGGCAGCCCTGGGGGAACATGACCCCGGACGCGTACACCTCCGAGGTGTCGTACACCCCGTCGCCATCGCGGTCCTCCAGGCGGAGAATCCGGTGATCGGGATGCTTGAGCTGTTCGGACGGCGCCTCGTTGGATCCGGAGGAGTCGGTGACGTAGAGGCGTCCGCGATCGTCAAAGCTGGCGCTGACCGGCCGGGGGGTGAGGCTGGCACCCGCCGCGAGTTCCACGGTGAAGCCGTCGGGCACCGTGAAGGGCACCTGGTTGACGGTGACCGTTCCGGCCCAGGTGGCCCACGAGGCGGCCAGGGGAACGCTCAGCAGGCACAGGACACGGGCGATGCTCATGTGAGGGATTCTGACAAAGAGCCCGGGCCACTGCACCCGCAATTCGATCCCGATCCCGGAGCGGCCTGGGGAGAATGTCTTCACTTCATCCCTGCTCCTGCATCGTCCATCCTGACCCCCGATGGACTCCTCCCCACGATGTGACCGCTGCCGGGCGCCGCTCGCCCGCGGGCCGCTGGGCGGTGTCTGCCCGGCCTGCGTGTTCCGCGACGCGTTGTCGGTGCCGCCCGAATCGGCGGCGGCGACCCCCCTTTTTCCGGAGGCTTCGGGTGACTTCGACGGGATGGTGCGGGCCGAGCCGGGGGCGTTCCCGCGGGACTTCGGCGCCTACACGCTGCTCCAGCAGATCGGCCAGGGTGGCATGGGGGTCGTCCATCGCGCCCGCCACCGCCTGCTCGGACGTCAGGTGGCGCTCAAGCTCCTGATCGCCGGGGAGTTCTCCAGCCCCGATTTTGTGGACCGTTTTCGCCGCGAGGCCGCAACGGCTGCGAGCCTGCGGCATCCGGGCATTGTCGCGGTCCATGAATTCGGAGACGTCGCCGGACAGCCCTTCCTCGCCATGGAACTGGTGGAGGGCATCACCCTCGCCGAACGCATCCGGGAACGACCGCTCCCTCCCCGGGATGCGGCCCGGTACCTGCGGGCGGTGGCCGAGGCCGTTCAGCACGCCCACGACAGCGGATTGCTCCACCGCGATCTCAAGCCCGCCAACATCCTGTTGGATGCCGGGGACCATCCGCGGGTCACGGACTTCGGTCTGGCCAAGCGGCTGGATGGTTCCACGGATCTCACCCTGACCGGGCAACTGCTCGGGTCACCGCACTACCTGGCGCCCGAGGCGGCGATGGGCGGGCGGAGCGCGGTGCTGTCGCCTGCCTCCGACGTTTATTCCCTGGGGGCAACGCTGTATCATGCCCTGACCGGACGTCCACCGCTATTGGCGGATTCCCTGGCCGAGACCCTGGCCCAGGTCCGCGATCAGGCGCCGGTCTCCCCGCGGCTGCTGAATCCGGCCATTCCCGCGGATCTGGAGACGATCTGCCTGAAGTGCCTGGAGAAGTCCCCGACCCGGCGCTATGCCACGGCACGCGAATTCGCCGAGGACCTGGGGCGTTGGGAACGCGGCGAATCCATCCGGGCCCGGCCCGCCACCCCGCTCGAACGGGCGGCAAAATGGACGCGCCGGCATCCGGCCCGCGCCGCGTTGGCCACGCGCGCGGGCGCACCGCCGGCGACCGGCACCGACCAGGTGTCGCGGATCGAAGCGCCGTCGCGCTTGCGCTGGTACAGCGCCTGCGCGCCGTCCCACGACCACCACGCGCGTTCCACGCCGTTCCCGATCCAGTCCGGGTCGGACATGATCGTCTCCAGCACGCCGGGGCCGGCAGACTGGGCGGAAGCGCTGCCGGCGGCGGCCGCCAGCAGGGCGACGAGGAGCGTGGAGCGGAGCGGGAGGCGTGCGGTCATGGCGGGCACCGGCGGGAGAATCCCGGGAGCTTAGCGCCGGCGGCGCGCCGGGGGCTGGCCCGTTGGTCATGCGCCGGCACCCTCGCAGGGCGATTCCGGCCGCAATTGCGATGTTTCCGCCGTCTTCGTGGGTCCGCGGCTGTCATGCAGGCCTGTCAGAAGCGACAGGCACGCTTGCCCGGACACTGTGACGCGCCGCTTCGTTTTCCCGCGCCGCGTTTGCCATGGTCGGAAGCGCGCGGAATCGTTTCGCGCACCGCGGCCGCGGCGATGCCGCGAACGTCGCGGACAGTCAAGCAGTGCCCCCGAAAAGGAGATTGGGAAGATGAAAGCGAACCTGCTGTCGTGGTCCGTCCTCGGTTTCGCGCTCGCCTGCGCGACCGCTTCCGATGCCGCCGCCGCCGAAAATCCGCAGCAACGCGTCGGGATCGAGCACAACCTGTATCTCGACTGCCTGATGCGCGCCGGCGGCGGGACGGTCGAGACCGCCTTGCGCACGGTCGTCGAACGCTGCGGCTTCGATCCGGGCATGCCGGTGGACGCGTTCGTCGCGTCCTACGCCAAGCTGCTCGACGGCGATCCCTTCCTCGACGTGACGCAGCGGATGACGCCGTATCGCGACCTCTACACCGACGACCAGTTCGCGTACTTCG
>JAFLEG010000249.1 GCA_017302195.1 Verrucomicrobiota bacterium | reverse complement strand
GTCCGTGAAACTCCCGGAATCCCTGGCCAACTGGCTGGCGGGTGAGGCCAAGGCCACCCGCCGTTCCCGCTCGGCGATTGTGCGTGAAGCGCTGGATACCCGACGCAACGGGCATGGAAAACGAAGGCGCCTGACGATGGCTGAGGCGATGGCCGACCTGCGTGGCACGATATCCGGTCCACGCGATCTCTCCACCAATCCCAGGCATCTCGAAAACCTCGGCCGGTGAACCACACCATTCTTCTCGACACCGGCCCGCTGGTGGCGTGGTTGTCAGATCAGGACGAGTGGCACCGGTGGGCGGTGGAGCAGTTCGAGATGCTGGAGCCGCCGCTGGTGACCTGCGAGGCGGTGCTCACCGAAGCGTGCTTTCTCTATGCGCGAGAGGGCGGCCAGCCGGCAGGAGTCATCGGCAACGTGCGCTCGGGCATCTTGCGGGTCCCGTTTGAAATCTCCGACGAAGCGGCCGCTGTCGAGACGTTGATGGCGCGTTACGCGGATGCACCGATGTCGCTGGCCGACGCCTGCCTTGTCCGGCTTTCCGAGCTGTACCGGGACTGCCGGGTTCTCACGCTCGACCGCCACTTCAAACGCTACCGCCGTTTTGGCCGCTCCGTCATTCCGCTGCTGAGCCCTTGGTGAGCCGGCGCGATCCGGTCTCTCAGCCCGGATATTTCACACACTTTCTGCTGCGGCTGGCTGCAAGCCCTTCTGGCGGCGTTGGCCTCGCGTTCCTCACCGGACAGTATGTCCCCATACAGCCCGCCTCGGAATCGCTTCGGCCGCCTTGCCAGACGGGCTTTCGCTGCGCCTCGCGACGAAAGAGTGTGAAGTATCCGGGCTAGGCCGTTGGAGGGACTGCGGGCTCGGAGGAGCCTGGAGTCCAACGCGATCTGGACTGACCGCATGCTGGAAGCCCTGGAGAACGGGGTGAAAGGAGGACGCTGTGGTATCGATTGATGGACAAGGTGTGGAACCCCACCCACCTGTCCCTGGGAGCCTGGCAGGTGATTGGCAATGACGGCGCTGCGGGCGTGGACCACCCAAGCTGCGAACCGCTCCACCAGCAGGTCCTCAGGCTGGATGAGGACATACTCACCGAAAGGTCCTCGCGCTCGCCGCAATGGGGTCCTCGCCGCGGTCTCCAGTTCGCCCAGGATGTCCACGAAGGCGCCGGCGACTTTCCAGCTTCGCGGCCCTCCTTCACCTTTCAAACGCCCCATCAGTTGAGCACGGGCACGGGCGGTCAGGGGATGCGGCGACGCCCGGCAACGATCCAGGTCTCCGGACACATAGGCCCCTTCCGTGTAGAACTCGATTGCCAAAACCCCCGACCACGGCCAATTCGATCCCCTGATCGCGAAACACGGCCGAGACTCGGGAGGCCAGCAATTGATGCCGGGTGCTGGGATCCAGTTCCGCGCCCACCCAGGCCAGAGCCTTCTGAATCCCACCCTCGGTCATGCTGCAGGATACACCCGCTTGCAGACGCCCATCAAGCGGTGCGGCTTGTGCTGCCGGCCGCAGTTCGGGAACAGATCGGGGCAGTGGTCACGACCGAAGCCCGATCGGACGACGCCAGCAACCTCAGCGCCAGGCCGACTTCAGGGTGCGGCGCACGAGGCGGGCATGGGCCAGATCTCCGCCCTCAACCGTCAGCGAGAGCGCAGGTGGTCCCTCGGGCAGGAAGCAGAAGGAGGCGGTGGCCAGGCCGCCGTTGACGAAGAGTTCCAGGGAGGTGCGATCCACCAGCAGACGCCACCGCACGCTACCGTCCCAGGGCTTCAAGTCCGGACCCCACGGTGGTGGGAACTCGGAGCGCCGGCCGGCGGAGGCCGCCACGGGTGGCGAGGGAATGGATTTCCCGAAGGCGGTGGCGGTGGCGGACGCGGCGTCCCAGCGAAACGTCTGCCCGCGCACCTCCAGCGAAACCGTCCGTGCCGATCCGGGAAGAAACTCCAGTTCCAGATCCAGCAGATCGCCGAGGTCGCCGGCGACGCGGTGGGTTCCCGGAGGAAACGGCTTCGGCAGATCCTCGCGCAGCACGCTGGTGAACAGGTTCCGGATCTCCGGCACCGGCCACTTCACCAGGACGACCTCACCGGACTGCCGCTCGAGTGAGAGATCCACGGGAAACGACATCTGCTGGTTGAAGGGCATGCCGGGATACTTCCCGCCACGCATCCATCCGATCAGCACCACGCGTCCATTCGGCAGGGCATCCCAGGCCTGTGCGGCGTAGAAGTGGGTGCCGTAGTCCCCGATCCTCTTTCCGGACTTCGCGGTGAAGGAGCGTCCATCGAAGTCGCCGGTCCAGTAGGCGCCGTCGCCTCCCCAGAGCACCCAGAGGTGAGTGCCGGGGGCCGGGCTGAGGGGCAGGGAGACCAGGCCGGGGCACTCGGACAATTCCTCCGGGAACACCCCCGACGGAGCCCATTGCTTCAGGTCCGGTGAGGTGAAGAACTGGCATGTGTGCCGGATGGCGGGCTTCCCCTGGGCGTCGGGACGCGACGGATCGGGAACACCGACATACAGCGGCATCACCCAGCGGCGCGTCGGGGCGTGCCAGAAGGCCTTCGGATCCCGGTCGTCATCGCCGATGGCGTCCATGACCGGATTGCCCGCATACTTGATCCAGGTGCGCCCGCCGTCGTTGGAATGCGCCAGACATTGCGTGAACCGCCGGCCTTTCGATGCCTCGCTGGTGCCGCCCGCCGCCGTGTAGATCGCGACGAGCGCCGGCTCCTTGCCGGTCTGGAAACCCGCCGTGTTCTCCGCATCCACCACCACCGAACCGCTGAACATCGTGCCGAGGGGGTCCGGCAGCAGGGCGGGCGAGAGTTCCTTCCAGCGCACCAGATCCGTGCCCACCGCGTGACCCCAGGTCATGTTTCCCCATTCCCGGCCAGTGGGATTATGCTGGAAGAACAGGTGGTACTGGTCACCGACGCGGACCAGTCCGTTGGGGTCGTTCAGCCAGTTGGAATGGGCGGTGAAATGGAACTGCGGGCGCAGCGGTTCGTCGTGGTAGGGCGGCGGTGGTGGCGGATTCTGGACGAATGGCGGCGTGGCCGCAGCGTCGCTGAGCACGAAATGGTCGGCATTGATGTGTCCCCAACTGCCGGCAAAGCCGTCCACGATCTCGATCCGCACCGTGCGCCCGAGGAACTCGCCCAGGTCGAAAGTCGCCTGGTTGAGGAACTCGTCCTCGCGTCCGGTGGCCGACCGGACCGGCTGCCCCTCCACGGTGACGGTCACGCAGGTCGCCCCGACCTCCTCGCCGCCGCCAATCAGGAAGTTCAGATACCGGCGGCTGACGGTGAACTCCGGGGACACCAGACGTCCGGTGGCGCGGTCGCGTCCGTGGAACGAGCTGACAAATCCCTGCCCCCGGAACCCGCCAACCGCCGCCTGCTCCGGAAGCGTTCCACGGGCCGGGGCCTCGCCAAAGGCGGTGCCATGCACGGTCCAACCTCCGAAGTCCGCTCCCTCAAAATCCGCGAGCAGCACGTCCTCGGCGGCCAACGCCCGCATCACTCCCAGTCCGGCCGCCCAGAGTGCTGCCCAGGTCCGGAAACGAGTGGAGGTCATGCCCCGCGAGAGTGAGCCACCCCACCCGGACAGGAAAGCCCGGCGAAGTCTCACACCAAGGCCGCGAAGGACGCAGAGGAGTGCGCCAATCCCTGGTAGGGCTCGGGCTCCTGCACGACCCCATATTCCTCCGCTTGGCGTGTGGAGTCGCTGCGGGGAAGGGGGAAGTGCTTCGCGCCTTGGACTGCGGTGGCTCGACACCGCTTTGGCGTGAGACGCGACATTCGCCTGGGAGGGGAATGAACGTCTGGCCTCCACCCCGCCCGTCGTTCCAAAGCGGCGTCTCCGCTGCGCTGCGCCGCCCGCACTCCAAGGAATTGCGGCCCCGCATGGCCTCCAGTTCCTCGGTCCGGCGTGTGGAGTCGCCGCGGGAACCTTGGGATCGGCTATCTGCTATTGGCTCTCCCTTCCAAACTCCGGGAATGGCAGATAGCTAATAGCCGAGGGAGAATCCGAGCCACATCATGGCCCTTCCCCCGATCCCCGTCGTGTGTCCACGGGTACAGCGGATTTGAATGGGGCTGCGGTGGAACACAGCCCTACCAAGCGCGCAGCCCGGTCAGCCCGGAGGCAGCGGCTTCCAGTTCTTGTAGCGGTACTTGTCCCAGGTCCAGCGGAAGTCGGGATTCCTCGGTCCGCCGCCGGCCCAGTTGAAGGTCGAGATTCCCCGGGCGGCATCCTGGGCGGCCTTGATGGTGCGCGGCTCGGTCCACTTGTGGCCCTCATAGTGGCCATCCTGGAAGGAGAAGGTGCTGAAAATGCCATGAAACACCGCGAAGGGATCAATCCATCCCGGACTGCCCACGCTTAGCACCCAGGTGCCCAGATTGGAATTCCGTGGATCCGACTCCTCAATGAAGATGAAGGAATCCGAAGGGCTAATCACATCGCTCGCCTTGACGAAGGGCGGTTGCGCCGCCTCCCAGCCGACGAGTCCGTTCATGCCATTGGCCTTGGAGTAGCTGTCCCACGCCCAGCCCTGTCCCACCTTGCGCTTGGCACGCAGGTCGCCCGGGCAGTGATAGGCCCCGATGGCCGTGAGGTAATCCCAGAGGGGGCCGTTGGTCAGTCCCCGGGAGACCCTCTCCATGGCCACCTTGAGGGTGATGCCGGCCGCAATGTCCGGGGTCGGCCCCGCCCAATAGCCGCCTCCGGTGAGCGGGGTGAGGACCCCGGCCTTGTTCCGCCAATTGTCGGTCGGCGCCATGAAATCGTTGAAGTCGGTGGAATACATGATCCACGCCAGCGCGAGCTGCTTCTGGTTGTTGGCGCAGGCGGCTCCGGTGGCCTTGAGCTTGGCCTTGGCCAGCGCCGGCAGCAGCATGCCGGCAAGGATCGCGATGATCGCGATCACGACCAGCAACTCAATGAGCGTGAAGCCGGAGCGCCGTCGGGCGATTCCGGATGGAGTGGGAGTCAGGTTCATGGTGACGACAGATTGTTTCGAAAAGCTGGACGAAGAGTTGGCTAGGTGCAAACCGGGGATCGTGGAGTCGGGACAACGGATCAAGGCAGAAGCTCCCAGGCACGGTTCTGAAACCGACGCGTGTTTCGGGGGCGTGCTCATGGGAATTCCTGCAGGGCAGAGCGTGAACGGCAATTTCAACTGTATGGAATACCCCAAACGGTTGGTTTGGGAAGCCTTGAGTTGGTTTTTGGCGAGGTTTTTTGCAGGGTCCTGCTCCGCCACGGAAACAAAAAACGCTCGGTTCCAACAGGCACCGATCCTCATTTCAAAACCTCCCACCCCACCGCCATGCCGGAGTCCACTGCCGAGAAGGTCGCCCGTTTCGAGCGGGCCCTGCAGCTCTTCCTCGAACGGGTTCGCGCCGATCCGAACCTTCTGGCCGCGGTGTTGGTTGGCAGCCTGACGGAGCAGACGGTCTGGCGGCGCGACGCCCTTTCCCTGTGGCTGATCGAAAAGGACGGCGTGACCAAGCGGCTGCGGGCCGACGGGGAGGATCCCCGGGTCTTCCGCACCCTGGTGGAGGCCGGGGTGAACGTGCACGCCGAGCTCATCCCCAGGAGCCGCTTCAAGCGCATGGTGGAGGGCGCGGCCCGGACCGCCTTTCACTACAACTTCTTCGCCCGCCGGCAGCTCGTGTACTGCGATGATCCGTCGCTGGCGACGTGGTTTGAGCAGGCGGACACCGTGGCGCGCCGGGATCAGGAGCGCGAGCTGTGCATCGCCACCACCTGGCTCATCCACAGCCACCGCCATGCCGCACGCCTGCTGGAGGGGCCGCGCGATCTGGACCTGGCCTTCCAGGAACTGCTGGGCGGCGCCCACTGCGTCGCCGCCGCCGAGGTGATCGCGTCCGGCGAGGTGCATGAGGGCCTGATGATCCACCGGGCCTTGGAGCTGGTGCCGGACCTGATGCGCGAAGTGTATGTCGAACTGCTGGCGGCTCCCCGCACGTCGGCGCAGCTCGGACGCCGGCTGAAGTCTCTGGAGGCCTACCTCGAGCGTCATGCCGAAATGCGTCTAGGTCCGGTGCTGGCCTATCTGCGCAAGGCGCGGCGGCTGGTGCCCCTGAGTGAGCTGGCCGATCACTTTGCCCACTCGCAGCTTTATCCCTGGCATCTGGAGGCCGCCTGCGAATGGCTCGAGCGGCAGGGGCGCCTCGGGAAGTTCTCGGCGCCATTTGGGCTGACCAAGTTCAGCCGGGTGGAGGTGGAGGAACCCGCGTACCTGTGCGAGGAGGCATGAGGACCCCCAAGCCGAGCCCCGCCGCGGTGACGGCCACCGCACCCGCCGCGGCGACGATGCGCACCACCCTGCGGGTCCAGGGAGCGCGGGAGAACAACCTGAAGAACATCACGGTCGAACTGCCCCGCGACCGGCTGGTGGTCATCACCGGCGTCTCCGGATCCGGCAAATCGTCGCTGGCCTTCGACACGCTGTATGCCGAGGGACAGCGCCGCCTGCTGGCGTCCATGTCGGCCTACGCCAAGCGCTTCGTGAACCAGTTGCGCAAGCCCGACGTGGACTTCGTGCACGGGCTCTCGCCGGTGATCTCCATTGACCAGAAGACGGTCGGGAGCAACCCGCGCTCCACGGTCGGGACCATGAC
>JAFLEG010000248.1:4299-6685 GCA_017302195.1 Verrucomicrobiota bacterium | reverse complement strand
ACAGACTGACCATGGCCCAGCGACTTCGACCCCGGCAATGGCGCCACGCCAGCCAGGCTACCGCCCCAATCGCGGTCCCATGGATCAGGGCAAAGGTCGAGGGACACCCAAACCCGCTGGAGGCACCGACGACCTGTATGAGGTCCGGGGAGGGCCGAGGCCGCGCGACCCAGGGTTTGAGTATCCGGTCGATCCCCAGAACCACCACGTAGGCCACCGGCGGCAGGAGTGCGGCACGGATGCCTGCAATTCGCCATGCCATCCCGATCGCGACGACGAGGAGTCCATAGACCAGCGGGGGTTTGGCCGTGTTCGTCATTGATGTCGCCCAGGTGAGCCCAAAGACGTTGATGCGCTGGATGGCCTGGGTCGCGGCGACATCGAGGGGAAAGCGGGGATATCGGGCGGCGCCCAGAAGCAGGATCAATCCGACTGCGGCTGCGGCGAACCAGAGCGCGCGTCCCGACATCCCGAATTGGGAGGCGCCTGCAGCGGATTTCTTTGGAGACGGCGATGACTTCAAGGGCGTCAAGAGTTCCGGAATCCGGCGTCGGTTACAAACAGGACCCGAACCTGGCCTCCAGGATTCCAGCCGGCCTGAGCGGACTCGCGACGGGTGAAACCGGGATGCGAGGCCTTGCCGTGGCGTGAATGCGGTGTCCACTGAGGGGCGTCGGGTTTGATGCCATGTCCTCCAACGCGCCCCCCATCCTGTTTGGACTGGAGACCGAATACGGGATCGCCCGCGATTCGGATCTGCCCTATGACGTGGTCGCGGAGTCCATCGCGCTGGTGCGCGCGGCGGCGAACCCGGGGGTCCGGATGCGGTGGGACTACGGCTGCGAGGATCCGCACCGGGACATGCGCGGGTTCCGGGTTTCCGAGCTGCGGCAGGATACCGATGAGTCCAACTACCGTGCCGAGGATGATGCGCGCCCCCTGACCTTCGCCGAGATCAAGAGCGACCTCGTGCTTTCGAATGGCGCCCGGTTCTACAACGACCACGCCCATCCCGAGTATTGCACGCCCGAGTGCGGGACCCTGGAGGAGCTGGCGGTCCAGGACCGCGCCGGAGATCAGCTCGCCATGCGCTGCGCGGCCGCACTGGGCGAGGTCCATGGAGGCCGGCCAGGCCGGGTGCTGCTCTACAAGAACAACACCGACTTCCGCGGGCACAGCTACGGATGCCATGAGAACTACCTGCTCCCGCGGTCGCTTCCCTGGGACCGGTTGGTCCGCGGCGTCGAGGCGTTCCTGGTCACCCGGCAGATTTTTGCCGGGGCCGGGAAGTTTGGCATCGAGGACGAGGACCATTTTCTCGGGCCCGGATTTCAACTCAGCCAGCGGGCGGACTTCTTCAGCGAGCGGCAGAGTGTGGACACCATGCAGCGGCGTCCGCTGATCAACACCCGCGACGAGCCGCATGCCAATCCACGGCGCTGGCGCCGCTTCCACGTCATCCTGGGCGATGCCAACCTGCATCCCTTCGCCACCCGCCTGAAGGTGGGAACCACCGCGCTGGTGCTGGAGGCGCTGGGCGCCGGGCGGGATCCGGCGCGCGATCCCTTGCCCCCGGAACTGGAAGACCCCCTGGCGGCGCTGCGATCCATTTCGCGGGATCCCGCCTGCCGCTGGGAGGTGCGTCTCGGGGATGCGTCACCATCCACCGCGATCGAGATCCAGCGCGGGTATCTCGCGATGGTGCGCGCGCGGTGCGACCTCGCCCGGCCGGATGCGGCGGCCCTGGTGGCGGATTGGGAGGCGGTGCTGGAGGACCTGGAAGCCGATCCGGTGCGCTGTCAGGACCGTCTGGACTGGGTGGCCAAGCGCGAGCTGATCCGGGGCTTTCAGGCGGCGGAGTCCGTGGCGGATGACGATCCGTGGCTGCGCAGTCTGGATCTGGCCTACCATCTCCTGGATCCGGACAACGGACTCTACTTCGGACTGGAGCAGTCGGGATGTGTCCGGGGTGTTCCCGATGCGGCGGCGGTGGCCCGGGCGGGGATCCAGCCGCCGGAGAGCACCCGGGCGCTGATTCGCGGCGCCTGCATTCAACGCTTCGGTGACGCCGTGGCGTCCGCGCAGTGGGACCATGTGACGTTGCAGGGACGCGGCGGCCCGGTGCGGCTTTCCCTCCTGGATTTGTTCGCCCCCGAAGACATCCGACGCTACCATGCCGCCGTGATGCGGGCGGCGTCGCCCGAAGAGCTTCAATCCCTGCTGAACCTCCAGTGAACCCCTAGTCCTTCCACGAGTCATGCCAGAGCAAGTCCAGAAGACGCGTCCGGTGGTCCCCGGACCGGGCGGCGGTGAACCCGCCGGACCGAGCGCCCCGAAGGTGGACAAACCCGACGTCAAACACCTGCTGGAACGGATGAAGAAGGTG
>JAFLEG010000248.1:0-4289 GCA_017302195.1 Verrucomicrobiota bacterium | reverse complement strand
CCCGCCGGTACCGGCAGCGGACGGGGCAGTGATCGAGCCCATGGGAACCGAACCGCGAGCCGCCATGGGGTCCGCATGGGCGCCGCCGTCCATCTCGGGCGATTTCCTCGCGCTGCTGGGACGACAGGCCCTGGCGTCGCCCGCCGCCCCGGCGTCCCCGGGTGCCCCGGTCGAGACACAGGCCACCACGGTCTTCGCGTTCCGCTTTTCCGAGGGAGTGCTCATGGCCGGCGACCGCCGAGCCACCGCAGGAAACTTGATTGTCACCGATCAGGTGGAAAAGGTGATCGCCCTCGATGCCACCTCGCTGCTCGCCATTGCCGGGGTGCCCGCCACGGCCTTTGAAATGGCCCGCGTGCTGCAGACCTCCTTCGAGTACTATCGCCGGAGCCAGTTGCAGCCTCTCAGCCTGCCGGCCCGGGTGCGGGCCCTGGCGCGGCTGCTGCGCGACAATCTTCCCATGACGCTGCAGGGCGTGGGCGTGGTGGTGCCGCTGTTCGCCGGCGTGGACACCACGGTCACCCCGGCACGGACGCAGATTTATTTCTACGATCCGCTGGGCGCCCAGTTCCAGGCGGTCAATCACGCCGCCAGCGGCAGCGGCAGCGGGACAATCCGCAGCATCCTGGCCTTCCAGGAGCGGCACGGTGCACCTCGTCCGGAGACCATGTCCGCCGATGAGGCCATCGCCTTCGCGCTCCGGATGCTGATGACGGCCGCCGAGTTTGACACCGCGACCGGCGGGGTAAATCCGGCGGCGAGCCACTTTGCGACGGTGAAGATCCTGCGTCCGGAAGGCGTGGAATCCGTCACCGAGGACCGCCAGGCGGCGGTGCTGACCCGATGACCGACGAACCCTACCGGTGGCTGGAGGCGATGGGAAACCGTCGCGAGTATGTCCGCGAGCAGTTGAAGGGCGGCGCGCCGGCCTTTGCGGTCTCCCTCCCCGAGGGCCTCCTGCTGCTCGGGGTGGGCGCCGGCGGCGGTTCCAGCAAGGTGTTCGAGATCCACGACCGTCTGGCCATGGCCGCGCTGGGGCATCCGGCGGACCTGGAACGGGTGCGGCAGGCGGCGATTGATGCCGCCCATCTGGAGGCCTTCACCCGGGCTCCGGAGGATGTCAGCCTGCGGCGTCTGGTGGCTTATGGACTCAGCGCCACCGTGAAGCAGCAGTATGAGCAGTTGTTCGCCGCGCCGGTGCTGGGGGAGTTTCTGTTTGCCGAACTGGGGGCATCCCCGGACCGGGACCTGCTGGTGCGTCTGGGATTTGACGGTGCGTTTTCGGCCCGCGCGGGCGGGGTGGCGGTGGTGGCCGGCGATTCGGAGGCGGAGAGGGGCGCGGTCGCATGGTTGGACGGCGCCCTGAAGGGCATCACGGATCGGACGGCGGCCGCGCGCGTGCTTCTGGAGGCCGGATGGGTGCTGGGGCAGGGACGGGGATTTGGCGCCGACCTGCCGCCGGCCGCAGAGCGCGAGGCGGGGTGGCGCGCTGCGCTGACCGGAAAATCCCTGGAACTGGGATGGCTGCGCCGGGAGGGCCCGGGTGCGGTCCGGTACGAGACACTCCGTCCGGCGCTGGTGCTGGGCGACGGCGGGGCATCGGCCCCGCACCCTGGCGCGTGACCCGGCTCGCCGGATTGGAGACCGAGTACGGGTGCCTGACCGGGGACCCCTCCGGCAGCCTGGAGACGGTCCGCCGGGTGCGGGACTGGATGTTTGCCGGCGGCCGCTACGGCCTGCTGGACCGTCAGCAGCGGGACTGGGATGAACCGGCCGGGAATGGCGGATTCCTCTTCAACGGCGGGCGGGCCTACCTCGACATGGGGCACCTGGAACTCTGCACGGCGGAGTGCCTGGGACTGGAGGACCTGATCGCACATGATGCCGCCGGGGACCGGATGATCGGGGAGGCGCTTCGGGCGCTGCGGCTGGAGGACCGGGCCTCCTTCATCCGCAACAATGTGGACCATTACTCGGGCGCCACCTTCGGATGCCACGAGAACTACCTGGTGCGTCGGACCGCGCCGCTGACGGAGCGCAACGTGTTGTCGCTGCTTGCGTTTCTCACCCTGCGCGTGCTGTACACCGGCGCCGGCAAGGTGGGCGGCGTGTCGGGTGCCGAATCCCGCGGCGGCGGCATTTCCGGCATCACAGCGCCGTTCCAGATTTCCCAGCGCGCCGACTTCATCCAGAACGACCTGTTCGAGTGGGTGCAGTTCAACCGGGCCATCATCAACACCCGGGATGAACCGCTGGCGGACGCCCGGCGGTTCCGTCGTCTGCATCTGCTGCACGGCGACACCAGCGTGTTGCCGGAGACCCTGGCCCTCAAGGTGGGCACCACCTCGCTGGTGCTCGACCTGCTGGAAATTGACCACCTGCCCCGGGTGGCGCTGCTGGATGCCGTGGGCACCTTCCGGCAGATCTCCACGCAACCGGACGGGCCCTGGCCGGTGTGCCTGGCGGAAGGGGACGGCGCGGAGCGTTCCGCGGTGGAGGTCCTGGATCGCTACCGCGCCGTGGCCGCCGCCGAGTTCTCCGGACGTGACCCCGAGACGGATCGCGTGCTGGCGTCCTGGCGTGAGGCCCTGGAGGCGCTGGCGACGGATCCCGGACGCCTGGTGGGCCGCGTGGACTGGATCACCAAGCAGTGGCTGCTGCGGCAGTTTGTCACGGCGGAGGGGCTGTCGTGGGATTCGCCCTGGCTGCGGTCCCAGGATCTGGAGTTCCACCACACCGATCCGGAGCGAAGCCTGGGCCTCGGTCTGGCCGATGCCGCCTCCCGCTGGCAGCCGCGTCCCGAGGCCGTGCTGGCGGCCCGATCGGCACCGCCCTCCGACACCCGGGCCGCGGTGCGGTCTCACCTGATGCGGCAGCTCGCGTCGCACGACCTGCCGGTGTTCGTGGACTGGGAAATCGTGGACACCGAGGGGGTGAATCCGCTGCTGCTTCTGGATCCGTTCGATGCCGATCGCCGGGAGGCCGACCGCTGGCTCGAGCGGGCGCTGGCGGTCCGGCAGGCGGGCAAGGATTCCACGAGGCCCGCAGCCAATCCCCGGTTGCCCTGAACCTTCTCCAGCCTACTCTGCCTCATGGCGACGCCGCGCAAGAAGACGGATTCCAAGACGCCGCCGGCGTCCGGAGCGCCCCGCGATCCCCTGTCCGGTCCCGCACTGGATGCCCTCCTCTCGCCCGAGGAGCTGGAACGCCTCTCCACGCTGCAGATCCTGGACATCGTGGCACTCCGATGCCGGGAGGATCCGGAGCGGCTCAACGACCTTCGGTATCTGCGCGGCCGGGTGGAGGCGCTGGAGGAGGTGAATGACCAGGCGCGTCAGGCACTGGAAGCCTATGAGACGGCGGTGGAGAAGCTCCGGTCACCCGCCTTCCGCACCGGCACCTTCCTGGGGCGCGTGGAGCCGGACCTGGCCAGTGTCTGTGTCGGAGGCACCGACTACGTGTGCCGCATGGATCCGAAGGTGCCTCTGGAAGGTCTGGAAACCGGACAGCGGGTACTCTGCAACGAGGCGTTTGCGGTGGTGCGCGCCCTGGGCTTCGACCGCAGCGGCCCGGTGGTTCGCATCGAGGAACCGCTGACCGACGGGCGCCTGCGCATCGGTTCCGAAGGCGGATTGCAGGGTACGGTCGTGATCCGCTCCTCGCTGCTGACCAAGGAGCGGCTGAAGTCCGGCATGGACGTGCGGCTGGATCCGACCCAGCGGGTGGCGCTCGAAGTCCTGGGCATGGGGCGTCGCATCGAACGGGCGCTGGAAACCGTCCCGCCCACCCCCTGGTCGGCCATCGGGGGACAGGACGCTGCAGTGGAAGCCATCCGCGACGCGGTGGAGCTGCCGTTCCTGCACCGGGAACTCTTCCAGCGCTTTGAGCACACCGTGC
The DNA here is from genome assembly GCA_017302195.1 of Verrucomicrobiota bacterium. Classification (GTDB taxonomy): domain Bacteria; phylum Verrucomicrobiota; class Verrucomicrobiia; order Limisphaerales; family UBA9464; genus UBA9464. Next base: position 392 of record JAFLEG010000248.1, on the reverse strand, counting down.
CCCGGGGATTCCTCCTGCATGGTTCCCCGGGCTGCGGCAAGACGCTTCTGGGCAAGGCGACCGCGTGGAACCTCCGGGAACAGTTGCGCCGGCAGACGGGGCGGGATCATCCGGAATTCTTCCTGCACGTGAAGGGGCCAGAGCTGCTGAACATGTGGGTGGGCGAGAGCGAGCGCCAGGTGCGCGACCTCTTTGCCCAGTGCCGGGAGCGTGCCAAGGAGGGCCAGCTTGCCTTCCTGTTTATGGACGAGGCGGAGAGCCTCCTGGGCACGCGGCGCGGCGGGCGGTCCCATGGACTTTCCTCCACCCTGGTCCCGATGTTCTGTTCCGAGATGGACGGCCTGGAGCCTCTGTCGAACGTCGTGGTCATCCTGGCTTCGAACCGTCCGGAC